>JAEUJL010000427.1 GCA_016794835.1 Gemmatimonadota bacterium
ACGGGCGCGCGCCCAGCGGGTGCCGTACTTCATCGAGAACGAGCGGTCGAGGAGCATCACCACCTCGGTCCCGCCGTCGGTCACCGCCCCGGCCGCCTGCCGTCGCGCGAAGACCGGCCGGGCGAAGGCGAAGGCCGCCAGCGCGATCACCGCACACCGGGCGAGGAACAACAGCCAGTCGCGAATGCGCTGCCGCGCACTGAACGGGTATGGCGTCTTCCGCAGGAACATGAGCGACGGGAAGGCGATCGCCTCCCGCTTCTCCTTGTGGACGAGGTGCACCAGGAGCGGCACCACGACCGCCGCCATCGCGGCGATGAAGATCGGGGCCAGCAAGGCGAACGGCATCAGCGCACCGTGCGCATGCGCTCGCGCCGCAGGAGGTACTCAAAGAGCAGCCGATCGAGCGGCTGCGAGGTATCGACCAGGGTGTAGTCCACCCGGTGTTCCCCCAGCCGCTTCTCGAGGGTGGCCACGTGCGACTGGATGGACGCGAGATACTCCTGGCGCAGCTTGCCCGGGACGACCGGCACGCGCACGCCGCTCTCCACATCGCGGAAGGTCGTCACATCCTCCCACGGGAAGGTCCGCTCGGCGGAATCGAGCACCTGCATGCACATCACGTCGTGGCCGGCATCACGCAGCGCCGCGAGCGCGTCGATCACCTTGTCCGGTGGCTCGTACAAGTCGGACAGGAGGAGGTACATCCCGCGACGCCGCTGCTGCTCGGCGATCAGCGACAGCGGACGCGACAAGTCGCCCTTCCCCAGCGGCACCGCGCGCTCCAGGCCATGCAGGCACTGTTGCAGGTGACGCGCTGACGGGGGCACGACGTCCCGCAGCTGGTCATCAAAGGTGACGAGCCCCACGCGGTCACGTTGCCGGTGCGAGAAGTACAACAGGCACGCCGCGAGGATCTTCGCGTACTCCAGCTTGGTCAGCCGTTCGTGCTTGAACCCCATCGAGGCCGACACGTCCAGCAGCACCACGAAGTTGGTGTTGGTGTCCGCCTCGAAGGTCTTGAGGTAGTACCGCTCGGTGCGCGCATACACCCGCCAGTCGATGTGCCGGATATCATCGCCAGGGACGTACTGCCGGTGCTCGGCGAAGTCCGTCGAGAATCCCAGGTGGGGCGACCGGTGCAACCCCGAGATGAACCCTTCCACCACCCAACGTGCAATCAGCTCCAGGTCCCCGATGCGGCCGAGGACGTTGGGGTCGATGAACTGGGTGCCCGGGAGGGTGCGGACGGGGGACGTCATGCGGGACTCGGGACAGATGAAGCACGAGCAGCACGGGCAGCACGCGCAGCACGGGTGGCACGCGCGTCGACCAGCGCGACCTGACGCGTGCCGCCCTGACCTCTCGTGCTGCCCGTGCCGCGCCGTTGCTGTTTCACGTCACCCCTCACAGCCTCGCGCTCGGCCGCGGGACGGCCGCCACGAGCTTCTCGATGATGTGATCCGTCGTGATCCGCTCTGCCTGCGCATGGAAGTTGGGGAGCAGTCGGTGCCGAAGGACTGGAGGGGCCAGGGCGATGATGTCCTCGAAGGAGACGTGGTACCGCCCCTGCATGAGGGCCCGCGCCTTGCCGCCGAGCACGAGATACTGGGCCGCACGCACCGACGCACCGTAGTTCAGCCACTGCTTGATGAAGTCCGGGGCCGTGGGCGAGCTGGGGCGCGTGGCGCGCACCAGGTGCACGGCGAAGCGGGCCACCGACTCCGCGACCGGCACGCGACGCACCAGCTTCTGGAAGGCGACGATGTCCTTGCCCGTGATGGCGTGCGCGAACTTGTGCGACTGGATCGAGGTGGTCGATTGCACCACCTGCAACTCCTCGTTCTCGCTCAGGTACTCGATCACCACCTGGAACATGAACCGGTCGAGCTGCGCCTCGGGCAGCGGGTATGTGCCCTCGAGCTCGATTGGGTTCTGCGTCGCGAAGACGAAGAACGGCTCTTCCAGGGTGTAGGTACGCCCCTGCACCGTCACGCGATGCTCCTGCATCGCCTCGAGCATGGCGGACTGCGTCTTGGGCGGTGTGCGGTTGATCTCGTCGGCCAGGACGATGTTCGAGAAGACCGGCCCGGGCACGAACGCCATCCGTCGCCGCCCGGTCTCCGGGTCTTCCTGGATGATGTCCGTCCCCGTGATGTCGCTCGGCATCAGGTCCGGGGTGAACTGGATGCGCGAGAACTTGAGGTCCAGCACCTGGGCCATGGTGTGGATCAGGAGCGTCTTCGCCAGGCCCGGGACGCCGACGATCAGGCAATTGCCCCCGGCGAACAGCGCGGTCAGCGCCTGCTCGATCACGGCCTCCTGCCCGACGATCAGCTTGCGCAATTCGCCGATCACGGCCGCGCGGCCATCGCGCAGGCGATCGGCCAGCGCAATGTCGTCCGGCGCCTCGAGCGCCACCCCTTCGTGTGCCGATGTAGTCACGCGTCTCCCCGGTTAGTGCGTCATGGCGTACATGACGTAGTTGACGGCCAGCTTGTACGCTTCGTTGGTCAGGGCCACCGGCAGGAAGCCCTCATCCGAGAACTCCATGTAGTCGCCGATGTCATTGTTGTAGTTCGCGATCATCACCAGTCGCTTGGTGGGATCGTTGTCCTCGTAAGCGCCGACAAAGGTCGCCGGTGCCCCGTTCTGCGGGTGCTGCATCTGCAACGATTCAATCCGGTAGAACGAATCGAAGATCGGGTGCGCGAGTGTCAGTTCCTGCAACCTGAGGTTCGGGAAGGCCTCGCGCCACTTCGCCTCGAAGTTGTACCAGTGGTCCCCCGTGAAGTCATCGAAGATCAGGAAGCCGCCCTTGTGCACGTAGTCACGCACCCCGGCGAGCTCCGTCTCGTTCATCGTCCAGAAGCCCGGCTCCGAGACATAGGCGGCCGGGAACTTGAAGATCTCGGGATCCTCGAAGGTCAGGATGTTGCTGCCGTCCAGGTGCGGGCCGATGGTCGTCAGCTCCGCCAGGATCTTCATGAAGTGGTTCTCGGCGCGCGGGTAGTCGTGGTCCCACTTGAGGTCCCACCCGCCGCCCAGCGGCTCGAAGCGCACGCGCACAAAGGTGAACTTGCCATCGTAGGCCACGTTCGCGTTGGGCGTCATCCCTGGCGAGCGGCCACGGCGCCCAAAGCCGCGCTGCGCCCCGATCGCCAGCACCGGGACCAGCACCGCGAGGGACAGCGCCAGCTTCCATCGGCTCTTCATCGCGCGCCCTCCGGGGTGCGAAGCGACAGCAACAGGTCCTGCGCCTTCTCGAAGTTCGGGGCCAGGTCCAGCGCGCGGAGCACCTCGCGCCGAGCGGCGGCCACGTCGCCGCCATCCGCGTAGGCACGCGCCAACTGGTACAGCGCCTCGGCGCGATCCGTCGGACGCAGGGCGACCAGGGCGCGCCGCGCACGAATCACCGTGGCGTGCATCCGGTTCGCGGCCCCGAGCACCGCGAGCGAGTCATGCACCGCCCCGTCGAACGGTGTCATCCAGAGCGTCCGCTCCATCGCCGCCACCGCCCCGGGCGCGTCGCCACGCGCGCGCAGGAGGCGCGCCAACTGCAGGTTCTCCTGGAACGCCGTCTCGCTGCGCGTGGCGATGGCGGTCAGCTCCCGCACCGCCGCCGTCGTGTCGCCGCGCTTGAGGTGCACCTCGCTCAGCAGGTGATACGGACTCCCGTCCTCGGCCCACGCGGGGAACATCGCCTTCGCCCCCTCGAGTAACCGCACCGCCTCGTCCCATTGCTGGCCGGCCACCGCGGTCGCCGCACTGCGCACGGCCGCGAACAGGGGCCCTTCCCACTTCACGACCTGCTCCTTCCCCTCGCCGGCCACGACGTAGTCCACCGCCTTGAACTCGGCCGCGAACTTCTTGCGGAACCAGTCGTCAAAGCGCTGGTCGAACGCCTCGATCCCGACGCGGGCCACCTGCTCGAACGCCTGGTTCGCCGTCTTCCCGTCGCGGAAGGCCTGCAGGAAGGTGCGGATCCCCGCCAGGCCGTACTCGGCCTCGATCATCTCGCACACGTACGACGCCAGCGCATACGACAGCCCGATCTCCTCCGGGAAGCGCGGCCGGACGAAGCCATTATTGAGCTGCGAGACGGGATTGAGCTTCTTCGCCTTCCACGCGGCGACGAGGCTGGGCGTGATGTCGGCCCCCCATCCCGCCCGTGCGCGACGCTCCTCGTACACCGACAATCCCTCGGACACCCACCGGGGGACGCGATTCCCGGTCGCCCCCAGGGTGAAGGTGTGCGTCAGCTCGTGCCACAGCGTGGATCCCCAGTTGAACTCGCCCACCGGCCGCGCGGCCGGGGAATCCATCGCGACCACGTTGCCAAAGCTCACGCCTAACGCCCCCAGCCCACCCAGGCCGACGGCGCGCACCGAGAAGTCCGCACTGCTGCGGAACATCTCCACGCGCACGGGAGTCGGCGGGCGAAAGCCGTACCGCGCGGCCAGTGAGTCGTAGGCCTCCTCGACGAGCGGGGCGGCAAAGATCTCGAGCAGCGGGGCGTCCTTGGTCTCCACCAGGACCACGAACCGCGGTGTCCGGATCTCGGTGTAATCCTTGAACGTGTCGAGCAGGTTGAGGGTGTTGTGCGCCCACACGTCATACGGATCGAGCGCGAACGACCGCGTGAGGTGCGCCTGCCCTTCCGTCACGCGCCCCGTGCGCATCTCGTTGATCCCGAGGAGGGAGTACGCACGCGCGGAGAGGGAGTCGCGCGCCACCCCCTGCCTCGCGAACTGCGCGGCCTGTGCGTACAGGCGGTTGCGCGCCATGACATCCGCCAGCATCACCTCGGCACGTGCCGACCCCGGCAGGCGCGCACGGGCACGCGCGAGCGCCGCGGCGTGTCCGGCCTCATCGCCGGCGAGCAACCGCGCGGCCGCAATCGCGATCCATGGCGCCGGGGCACCGCTGTCGGCCACCAGACCCTTCCGGGCCGCAGCCACCGCGTCCTCATACCGCTCGATGTCCACGAGCTGCATCGCCACCATCGCGTGCGCCTCGGGGGACGCTGCATTGACCTCGAGGCTCTTCGCCACGCGGGCCGGCCCGGTGGAGCGCCCCTCGGCCGCGTCGAGTCGCGCCATCACGAGCAAGGCACGCGGGTGATTCGGGTTCACGGCGAGAATCGCATTGAGCGACTGCAGCGCGTCATCGTACGTGAACTTCTCCAGCTGCATCTCGGCCAGCTGGAGGCGCCCCTCGAGCTCCATCGTGTCTGCCGCAATCGACTGGTCGAAGGCGCGCAAGGCATCCTTGAACAGCTGCGGGTCGCGTCGACCGAGCATCCGGACGGACTGCGCCACCGCCCGCAGGTCATTGCTTGTCAGGCTGCGGCGGCTGGTGTTGTACACATCGATGAAGCCGTCGAAGACGCGCATCGCCTCCTCGTGCCGGCCCGCGTCGAACACGAGCTGCGCCATCTCGTATCGTGCCATCAGCGAGTCGCGCCCGCCGAGCGCGCGGATGAACCACTCGCCCGCCGCCTGGTCACTGCCGAGGGCACGGTGCGCACGCCCCACCTCGAGGGCGAGTGCCCCACTAAGGAGTGGAGAGCGACCGGCCAGCCGCTCCCCGACGGACGTCGCGTCCTTCCAGCGGCCCACCTCGGACAACGCGCGCACCAGGATGATCGACGCCGGGTGCGACGAGTCGGCGGCGATCGCCACCTCTGCCGCCCGGATCGCCTCGGCGTACTTGCCGGTGCGATACA
>JAEUJL010000453.1 GCA_016794835.1 Gemmatimonadota bacterium
ATTGCGGCCACCGGCGGCGAGAGCCGGTCCGGGGTGTGCGATGTGGCCGAGAGCGAGGCCGTCGATCGAGAGCTCGATGCGGCCTTCGCGTGGAAGGGGCGCCTCGACGGCGTCGTGTGCACGCCGGGGATCAATGTGCGGAAGCCGATCCTCCAGTATACGGAGGCCGACTTTGACCGCGTGTTGCGCGTGAACATGAAGGGGAACTTCAATGTGCTTCGGTCGGCGGGGCGTATCCTGACCGCGCAGGGCCGCGGGAGCATCGTGTTGTTCTCGTCGATCCGCTCGCAGGTGGTGGAGCCGGGGCAGAGCGTCTATGCGGCGACGAAGGCGGCGATCGTCCAGATGGCGCGCGGTGGGGCCGTGGAGTTCGCGCCGAAGGGGGTGCGGGTGAATGCGGTCGCACCGGGGGTGGTGGAGACGCCGTTGACGGCCCCGATCAAGGCGCAGGCGGAATGGTATGGGGCGTACGGCGCCAAGCCCGCGCTCAAGCGGTGGGCGAGCGCCGAGGAGATGGCGTGGCCGACGGTGTTCCTGTTGTCGGACGCGTCGAGTTACGTGACGGGATCGAGCCTGGTGGTGGACGGTGGGTGGTTGGCGGTGGACGGCCGGTTTGATCCGCCTGGGATGGGATAACCAGTCACCGATCGATCCGGGACGGCCTTCGCCCCCGCTTCAGGGTCGCTCGGGGGGCGGGACTCGGCTCGGCTGCCCGTACGGAAATCCGCACCAGGTATACCCGTCCACCGCGATGCCACAGACGTTCACGCGTGAGGCGACGAGGTCGCGGAACGAGGTGTTCCAGGGGACCGCGCGCGCGGGACCGCCCGCGTAGATCCCCCAGCACCAGGCGCTTCCCTGTGTGTCCAGAGCGCACGGCATGTTGAAGGTCAGGGCCAGCTTCTTGATCGGGGGGAGGCCAGCCACCACGGAAGGGGTGGCGATCACCTTCCGGCTGGAGTCCGGATGGACCTGCAGCCAGTTGTTTGCTCCCCAGCAGGCCACGCCTTCGCTCGTGGTCAGGCCGCATGCGTACCACCATCCCGCGCCGATCGCGCGAAAGCGCAGCGTGGAGTTCACCTGTCGCGGGTGGGGCACGCCGGCATCGACCGCGCCGACTCCCTGTTGTCCGTGGTCGTTGTTTCCGGTACACCACGCGACGCCGGCCGCGTCGACCGCGCATGCGAAGACGACCCCGACCGCCGCATCGATCCACGCGGTCTGGCGAGAGACCATGATGGGCGCGGGGCTCACGTCCATGTACTCCCCGGCCAGCTGCTGTGCGTTCTCGAACCATACGCCGATGGCGTTCCAGCAGTGCGCGCGACCTGCGGCGTCGATGGCGCAGGGCCATTGCGAATGCTGTACGAGCGTCGCCGGCGGGAGGCCCGGGTCGACGAAGGGTCCAGGGACGGGCTGTCCGTTCTGGTAGCGCACACCCCAGCACCGCAGGCCGCGCCCCGCGATCCGTCCGCATCCGCCGCCGTTGTTGATGCCGACCTGATCGAAGCGCTCGGCGGTCGCCACCGGCGTTGGAGCGAGGCGATCGACCAGGGTGCCATCCCCCAGTTGTCCGAGGAGGTTGCTGCCCCAGCAGTACGCGCGCCCGCTCGTGTTGAGTCCGCAGACATGATCGGAGCCGCTACCCAACTGGCGAAAGCGCAGGTGGACGTCGACGCGCGCGGTGTCTGAGTAGGTGAGCCCGGCCGTGACGGCGGTCAGCCGCGATACCCCCGGGATTGGAAAGGGAACACGATCGAACCGCGCCACCGGTCCACTCGAGGTGGCCACGACGGTGGTGCTGTCCCCATTGAGGTGGCGCCCGGTGAGCCGGACGAGCGCGTCGCGAACGACCGGTCGCTCCATCCGATCCAGGACACGGACCGTGACTCCGGACGCTGTGTCCCCCTCCAACGCGCGCGGCGGGGCCGTGACCCGGAGGTACGTCGGCGGGAGCGACACCATCAGGCGTGCTTCGCCACGCGCCGGTCCCGCCGAGGCGACGATCGTCGCCATCCCGCTCCCTTGGGCGGTGGCAAAGCCATTCGTGACGCGCGCGACCGAATCGTTGCTCGACTGCCAGGTGACGGTGGCGTTGGTGATGTCGGCTCCAAGCCGGTCGCGCACCCGCGCGGCGAAAGGCACGCCCCCGGAATGGGTGATCACCGAATCCAACGGCGGCGTCACCGTGAGGGTGACCGGCGCCTGCACGACCTGTCCGACCGCCGTGCCGCTGAAGCGGCCCGATGCCGCGATCACGCTGACGGGACCTGCGGCGGCCGAGCGCACGAGCCCGGTGGAATCCACCTGCGCGCCAGGTCCGGCGCTGCTCCAGGTGATGCGAAAAGAACCGGAGACCGGGCGGTCCTGCTCGTCCACCACCGTTGCGCGAACACGGATCGTGTCGCCGATGGCGTCGAAGAGGAGGGACTCTGGCGTCACCCGCAGGTGATGGGGGACGAGCACCTCCTGCGGAACTGGCTTGTCGCAGGCAGCGGCAAGGCACATCCCGCCCACCACGGCCCATATCTTACGTCGCGACATGACCTGGCTTTCGCTTTTCACGGTGTGGGTCAAGCTGCGTCACGGAGGTGTGGCGTGCCAGTCTTGACGTCGCGCCCGGCGCGGAGGGTGGACGTGGACTGGCCCTTGATAGGGAGTGGCCTGGCGGTTGGGATCGGGTCCGCGGGGTCTTCTGGTGCCGCGGGTTGCAAGTCCGTCAGGGAGGTCAAACGTCTCGGCGAAACATGGAGCGCGCCTAACGCGGTGGCCGCGGCGCGTGGAACTCGTCAGGCGTAGCTCGCCGCGTGGAAAAAGCAAGGGCTCTGGATAAGTTCGCCCCGCTTTCACGTTCGTGATGTTGATTCTCCAAGTGCTTGCTGTACAAGCACATACCATCACACTGGCGCGCTTTCACGATCGCCCTTAGTATGCGCCCCCGCGCTGGAATCCCGCCGGTCGGTCCGCACAGCC
>JAEUJL010000458.1 GCA_016794835.1 Gemmatimonadota bacterium
CCGGCGCGCGGGTTGCGCGCGATCGCGTTCGCCCGCCGATGGAGGACGTGCACGCAGAACAGCTCATCGAACGCCAGGCGGTTGCGCGCGCGGCGTGCGTCGTCGAGCGAGGTCGGACGGTGGACGGCACGCAAGGCATCCGCGAGGGCCGGAGAGCCCGCCGGTCGCTTCACATCTGCCGGGATGTAGTCCTCGACAATCCCGAGCAACGCATCCAGGTGCTGCTCAATGAGGGCGCGCATCTGGCGGACCGTGAGCCCCTCGGTCACGGCATACACCGACAACACCTTCCCGGTGGCGTTGTCCGCGTCCTCGGCCCCGCCCTCCCCGCCGAGGTTCACGTATTCCCGCGGCTGGAGCTGCCGCCCGTGGTAGAACTTGCACGGCCCCGACAACAGCAGGAGGTCGCCCTTGTTGATCGAGCGGTCGAGGAACGCCTGCCCGGGCCACGACACCTCGATCATCCCGGTGGCGTCCTGCACCACCGCCTGGAAGATCCGCAGTCCCTTCCGGGTCGGCAGCACGCCCTTGGAAATGACGCGCCCGAGGATGACCACATCCTGCCCGGGAGACACCTCAACGATCGGGGTGACAGTCGACGCGTCCTCGTAGCGATGGGGGATGTGGTAGAGGAGGTCCCCGGCGGTCCGGATGTTCAGGCGCTTGAGCAGGTCCGCGCGCCGTTCCCCCACTCCCTTGAGGAACTGGATCGGCATGTCGAGGGTGATGCGCCCCTTGGCTCCCGGGCGAGCGTCGCGCGCACTCATGGGGCCAGGCGCAGCTCAACGACACTGGGCCCCGGCTTTCGCCGGGGAACATCGACCGGCTTTTGGCGGGGAACGTCGGGCAACGCTTGCCTGACGACGACGACGATGCCGTGCCTTGGCTTTCGGTGCGAAGCATCCAACGACACTGGGCCCCGGCTTTCGCCGGGGAACATCGGCCGGCGCTCAGCGGGGAACGCCACTACCTGCGTGAATGC
This sequence comes from Gemmatimonadota bacterium, assembly GCA_016794835.1. Lineage (GTDB taxonomy): Bacteria > Gemmatimonadota > Gemmatimonadetes > Gemmatimonadales > Gemmatimonadaceae > RBC101. The sequence continues at coordinate 983 of JAEUJL010000458.1, forward strand.
GCTGCTCCGCATAAGTCGCTGCCCTCTGCCGTCTGCCGTCTGCGCCTTTCGCTTCCCGCCCTCTGCCGTCCGCGCCTTTCTCACCCGCCGTCTGCCGTCGCGCCCCCTACTCCTCCAACAACTCACGCGCAAATGCGGCCGCATCGAAGGCCTCGAGGTCATCCGCCTGCTCGCCCACGCCGAGGAACTTCACCGGGACGTTGATCGCCTCGTGCACCGCCACGACGATCCCACCACGGGCCGTGCCGTCGAGCTTGGTGACTACGAGCCCAGTCACCGGGACTGCCGCGGCAAAGATCTTCGCCTGCTGCACAGCGTTCTGCCCGATCGTCCCATCGAGGACCAGCAGCGTCTCGTGTGGCGCTTCCGGCATCCGACGCTTGATCACCCGGACGACCTTCTTGAGCTCGTCCATCAGGGCGTCGCTGGTATGCAACCGACCCGCCGTGTCGACGACCAGCACGTCGATCCCGCGGCTCCCTGCCGCCTCGAGCGCGTCAAAGGCCACCGCCGCCGGGTCGCCCCCGGCCTTCCCCCCGACGAAGTCGGATCCGGTGCGCTCACTCCACACGCGCAGCTGGTCGATCGCCCCCGCGCGAAAGGTGTCGCCCGCCGCGACCATCACACGCTTGCCCTCGCGGCGGAACCGGCTCGCCAGCTTGCCGATGAAGGTCGTCTTCCCCGCGCCGTTCACACCCACGACCAGGATCACACTCACCCCACTCGGCGCCAGGGTAAGTCGGGCATCAGCGTTCCCCCCCTCCAGCGCCTTGCGCACGCCATCGGTCAGGCAGGCAACAAACTCATCGTGGGTTCGGAGGGTCCCGCGCTTGGCCGCGCGGTCGAGGTCCTCCACCAAGCGCAGTGTCGTCGGGACCCCGAAGTCGGCCTCGAGGAGCAACTCCTCCATCGCCTCGAGCGATCCCTCACGCGACCCTCGCCGGACAATCGACGCGACGTCGGTAAGCGCGATGTCCTTGATGCGCTGCCACAGCGAGCGCTTCGGGGTGTCCCCGGCCCGGCGAAAAAGTCGACCCATATGGGGCGAAAGCTAGCGACGGGCCACGCGTGGCCGAAACGAAAATGCCAGGGCGAGGAGACATCGGCACGAGCCGACCGCGCCGTACGCCCGCGTGCCCCTCGTGCTCCGCGTGCCGCTCGTGCAGCCCGTGCTGCGCAGTCGTCGTTCTACCACCCCCGCCAAAGGGCGAGGAAACAGCAGCACGAGCAGTCCGGGCCGCACGGGTTCGTAACCCTCGTGCCCCTCGTGCATCGCGTGCCCCTCGTGCGGCCCGTGCTTCGTAGTGGCCCTTTCCCTGCGAGGAAACGGCAGCGCAAGCAGTCCGTGCTGCACCCGAGACGGCTACCGCAATCCCGCTCCACGCCGCAGCACCCACTCCACGCACAGCGCAAGCACGGCCAGGACAAACAGCCACGGCAGGTCGCGCGCGCGACGGCTCTCGCCGCGCGCCTCACCACTCCCCACCGGCCCGCTGGCCACCGTCGGGCGACGAGGCAACAGTTCGGCGGACGGATTCACGACCAGGAGCGACGTGCCGCCCGGGGTCGACACATCGTACACCCCAGGGGCCAACGGTGGTGTTTCGATGACCGAGCTGCTCGCGCCAAAGCGCATCACGAGGGTGTCCGTTGCCGCTCCCGCGGCCCCACGGCGACGCGCGGTCGCCGTCACAAGCGTGTCAGTTGCCGTGCCGCGCCGCCACCGGATCATCTCCCCTTCGCGGACTGCCGGCGCATCGGGCACGGCAGAGCGCACATCGGCGCGTTCGCCGGCGAGCCAGTCCAGGCTGCTCCCCCAGACGGCGGTGAAGGCATCAGCCCCCGCGCCACCACGAAAGCGCCAACGCCAGAATCCCGAGGCGCCCGCGACGAGGATGCGACGCGGCTGGTCCCATCCCACCATCGCTACCCGACGGTCCAGGCGCCGCGCACGACGCGTCTCCAGCAACTCGAAGGCCGCGTCCTCAGGCATCGACGCTGCGACTTCCAGCGGCGGCAGCGAGTCCCACGGCGTGCCCGTGAGGATCGGGCTCACCGGGGAGATCGGGGCACCCGTGGCAAACCACTCCCCGCTGTTCGCTGGCGGCGGAGCCACGAGCGCCAGCGAGCCGCGCGTTACCGTCCGTGGGGGGCCAAACAACGCCGTGTCGCCGTGCAGCACCACCAGCGCCGCCTCGCGCACCGCGCGCCGGACGTTCTCCGCGCTGACGGCGGTGAGTGCCCCATCCTCGCGCCAGGTGCCCGGCATGACCTGGTAGTAGACGCGCGTCGGGAGCGCCGACGTGCCGCGCAGCAACGCCGCCAGCTCCCGCGAGTCAAGATCCGGCGAGGTCGAGACCAGGACGGCCGCAGCCGCCGAGCCAATGTCGAGGGCCGCCGCCGCGGTGTCGTTGCGAGCGTCGACATCCCCGGCCGACTGCAGGGCCACGCGCAGCTCCCGCTCCCCGCGCGTCGCGCCCCCCGCGGGCAGCGGCGGCGCAACCACGCGGATGGTCAGGGAGCGCTCGCCGTAGGCACCGAGCGAGTCGAAGGCGAGACTCGTCGTGGCCCGCCCATCGAGGGAGAGCGCCACACGACCCGCGCCGGCGCCGCCAGCCCCGGCGGCCACCGTCACCCGCACCTCCACTGTGTCCCCGACCGAAGCCACCCGGGGCGCCTGGATCTCCGTCACGGCCGCATCGCGCGCCGCGGGGGCGGGCGACACCTCCAGCCGTGAACCGCTCGGCAGGCCGGCGAGGATCTCGGCGTCTTCCAGCTCACCGTCCGTGTACACCACCAGGGGGCGTCCCGCGGCAATGGCGCGCTCCACGATCCC
>JAEUJL010000554.1 GCA_016794835.1 Gemmatimonadota bacterium
TTGGTGAGGTCGACCACCTCGGCGATGTTGGCGAAGGCCGCGAAGGTCGCGACAAAGGTCCCGGTGATGATCGTGCCAACCCACGGCGTGCGGAATCGCGGATGCACCTTGGCCATGAACGGCGGGAGCAACCCGTCGCGCGCCATCGAGAAGAAGATGCGTGGCTGCCCCATCTGGAAGACGAGGAGCACCGACCCCATCGCGATCACGGCGCCGAGCGCAATGATGAAACGCGACGCGTTGAGCAGCACCGGCGGGCCGTTCGCAAACTGGAGCGCCGTGATCATCGGCTCTGGCGTCCCGAGCTGTTTCCATGGCGCCATGCCGGTAAGGACGGCCGACAGGATGATGTACAACACGGTACAGATGACCAGCGACATGATGATCCCGAACGGCATGTCGCGGGCCGGGTTCTCCGCCTCCTCGGCCGCCGTGGACACCGCGTCGAAGCCGATATACGCAAAGAAGATGATCGCCGCCGCGGCCGACACCCCCGCGAAGCCGTTCGGGGCGAACCCACCGTCGACCGGGTTGGTCCAGTTGGACGGGTTGATCAGGAAGACGCCCACGGCGATGAAGAACAGGATGATCCCCACCTTGAGGAGCACCATCGCGTTGTTGAAGTTCGCCGACTCACGGACGCCACGGACCAGGATGATCGTCATGGTGAACACGACGAGTGCCGCGGGCAGGTTGACGATCAGCGGCAGGCTGCCGAGGTGTGGCGCCCCGGTCCAGGCCGAGGCCAGGAATTGCGTCGGCGCGTCCGTCGCCCCGGCCGCCACGGCGTTGAAGGCGTCGTGCGCGCTGCGGTAGTCGGTGCTGAGCCACGCCGGCATGTTCAACCCAAGGTGGGATATCAGCTCGCGGAAGTGTCCCGACCAGCCGATCGCCACGCCGATGTTCCCGACGGCGTACTCGACGATCAGGTCCCAGCCGATGATCCAGGCGACGAACTCCCCGAGCGCCGCATACGAGTAGGTGTAGGCGGAGCCGGCAATCGGGACCATCGCCGCGAACTCCGCGTAGCAGAGCGCGGCAAACCCGCACGCCACCGCGGTGAGCAGGAAGGAGAAGATGATCGCCGGCCCGGCACCAGGGCGGGCCGCGTCCCCGACGATCGCCGTGCCGGTCGTGGCAAAGATGCCGGCACCAATGGTGGCGCCCACGCCGAGCGCCGTGAGGTGCCACTTGGTCAGCGAGCGCTTGAGTCCGGTGCCGTGGGTGACGTCGGCTTCACAGTCAGCGACGGACTTCCGCGCAAAGATGGAATGGGCCAAGGGGAATCGGGTGAGGGGGCGGCAGACGCGAGCGAAGCGAGCGCCCCGGACCTGATCCGGGGCCCAGCGTCGTCGTGGGAGGGACTCGTTCCACCACAAGGAGACTGGGTCCCCGCCTTCGCCGGGACACCGACGGTCGAGCGTACCCTTGCCAGCAAGGGAGCGCAAGACGCAACCGAGGCAATGGGACGAAAAGCAGGACGCCGGGCCCTCGACCTTCGAGAGCCCGGCGCCTGATGGTTCGGTGTGGCGTCAGCGACTACGCGTGCGACTTCGCCCCTTCGCTCTGGATGCGCATCCCGTAGAACGAGCGGTACACGAAGTACATGCTGATCACGAGGAACAGCGCGGCGAGGCCATGCGTCAGCCCCGTGCCCTGCTGCGCCGTGAGGCTCACCGCGAGCTCCACCGCCAGGAGGCCGAAGAGCGTGGTGAACTTGATGACCGGGTTGAGCGCCACCGACGACGTGTCCTTGAACGGATCGCCGACCGTGTCACCGACCACCGTGGCATCGTGCAGCGGGGTGCCCTTCATCTTCAACTCGGTCTCCACCAGCTTCTTGGCGTTGTCCCACGCACCACCGGCGTTGGCCATGAAGACGGCCTGGTACAACCCGAAGAGCGCGATCGAGACCAGGTAGCCGATGAAGAAGTACGGCTCCACAAAGGCGAAGGCCAGCGTGCTGAAGAAGACCCCGAGGAAGATGTTGAACATGCCGCGCTGGGCGTACACGGTGCAGATCTCCACCACCTTCTTGGAGTCTTCCACCGAGGCCTTCTCGACTCCTTCCAGCTTGATGTTCGCCTTGATGAACTCCACCGCGCGGTACGCGCCCGTGGTCACCGCCTGCATCGACGCGCCCGTGAACCAATAGATGATCGCGCCACCGGTGATCAGGCCGAGCAGGAACGGCGGGTGCAACAAGGACAACTTGGTGACCAGTTCCGGCTGCAGGCCCTGGGTGAGGGAAACGACGATCGAGAAGATCATCGTCGTCGCGCCCACGACCGCGGTACCGATGAGCACCGGCTTGGCGGTGGCCTTGAAGGTGTTGCCGGCGCCGTCGTTCTCCTCGAGGTGCTGCTTCGCTTCCTCGAACTTCGGATCGAAGCCGAAGTCCTTCTTGATCTCGGCGGCGATCCCCGGGATCGTCTCGATCGTCGACAGCTCGTACACCGACTGGGCATTGTCGGTCACCGGACCGTAGGAGTCCACGGCAATGGTGACCGGACCCATGCCGAGGAAGCCGAACGCCACGAGACCGAACGCAAACACGGCCGGCGCCAGCATCAGCTCACCCAGCCCCTGCAGGGCAACCCAGTACGAGATCGCCATCAGGAGCATGATCGCGATGCCCAGCCAGTAGGCGGAGAAGTTACCGGCGACGAGCCCCGACAGGATGTTCAGCGACGGCCCGCCTTCCCGTGACGAGGCAACGACCTCGCGCACGTGGCCGGACTCGGTCGACGTGAAGACCTTCACGAACTCGGGGATGATGGCCCCCGCGAGCGTCCCGCAGGTGATGATCGCCGACAGCTTCCACCACAGGGTCGGGTCCCCACCGATGTTGCCGATCAGGAACTTCGACGCGACGAAGGTGATGATCACCGAGACGATCGAGGTCAACCACACGAGGCGCGTCAGCGGCGCCTCGAAGTTCATCTTCGACGCGTTCTCGTACTGGCTCTTCGCCATCGCTTCGTTGATGAAGTACGAGAGGCCCGAGGCAATGACCATGAACACGCGCATCATGAAGATCCAGACCAGCAACTCCACCTGCACCGCGGGGCTCGTCACCGCGAGCAGGATGAACGAGATCAGCGCCACGCCGGTCACGCCGTAGGTCTCGAAGCCGTCGGCCGAGGGGCCGACCGAGTCACCCGCGTTGTCGCCCGTGCAGTCCGCGATCACGCCAGGGTTCCGGGCGTCGTCTTCCTTGATCTTGAAGACGATCTTCATCAGGTCGGACCCGATGTCAGCGATCTTCGTGAAGATACCGCCAGCGATACGCAGGGCCGCCGCACCGAGCGACTCACCGATCGCGAAGCCGATGAAGCAGGCGCCCGCGTAGTCCCCCGGCACGAACAGGAGGATGAAGAGCATCAACAGGAGCTCGACCGAGATCAGCATCATCCCGATCGACATGCCGGCCTTGAGCGGAATC
>JAEUJL010000588.1 GCA_016794835.1 Gemmatimonadota bacterium
TCGTGCACCATCAGCTCGAGGTCACCTTCCGATCGGTTGTCCGGATCAGAGTAGCTCGTGCCGCGCGTTGCCTGGAAGACGACCGCATAGCCGCGCGCCGCGTAGTGCCAGAAGCCGTTGATCGATCCCGAGATGCCATACGGCGACCGGACCAAAATCGTCGGATACGGACCAGGGGCATCGTCCGATGGCAGGTATACGAGGGTGGCGAGGCGGACCCCGTCGGGCATGGGCACCATCTGCCTGCCTAACGCCCGGTACCCGTACCGCGCCGGCGACATCCCGGGCTTCTGCCACTCGGCGACCGTCGTATAGCCCTCGTCGCCGCGCTGCACCAGGACGACATCGCGCGACGGATCGATCGCCGCGACGAGCCGGTTGCGTGCGTCGAGGACGAGGTCCATCGGGAGCGACGCGTCGCGACGATGCCAGCGGGCCGCCGAGGGTGTGCGTGCGCCGGTCGCGCGCACATCGCGCCATCGTTCGTAGAGCGACCCCCGATCGGGCCACGCGACGACCTCGTGCCCGGCCCAGCCGAGTCGCTCGATCCCGGCGATGCGGCCCGCGACGTCCCGCAACGAACCCCAGAGGAGGAATGCCGTGTCCGTCGCCACGCGGGCGACGGGTACGGTGTGCAGCGCCCCCCAACGATTCGACGCGAACCCCTTCTTGCGGATGCCATACGAAGTGGGCGCCACCCGCAGCTCGGCGACATGCACCCCGGCGAAATACGCGTCGAAGGTGCGAACCTGCGCGGCCGCACCCGGGACCCACGACCACGCGAGCGCAGCTGCCGCGAGACGGGTGCGGCGACGGAAGCGTCGCGTGGCCTGCATCAACGAAGTCACGACGGGCGCCGCGGGCGCGTTGTTGGCACCGGAGCCACCGGCACTTCCCGCAGGAACAACATCCTCCGCACGCGCCCGGAACCGACGGTGATCCCCGTCGCACCCCCCCGCGGATCGCGTTGCACCTGCACCACGAAGCCCATCCCGCTCGTGGCCTGGAACCGGTCACGGAAGATCGGCGCCAACCGCGCCGGCGGGAACTTGCGTCGGTGGAGCATGAGGGAGTCGCCGGTCACGCGAAGTTCCCACGTCACCTCCAACTCGTCGCTGCGGTAGCGCCCCGCGAGCGCTGCCAGCTCAGCGGGGGTCGGGGCGGCTTCCTCAACGCGCCGGAACATCGACGGCTCGCCGTTCCCGCTCCGGTAGCGCACGGTGCCATCACCGAGGGGGCTAAGCGAGGCCGGTCCGGCACCGAGCACCCATCGCCCGGCGCCCCCGTCGCGCAGCGGCGTCGTCCCCGGTCCCACGCGCCACACCGCGAACCCCGAATCGACGGCGAGTCGTGCCGTGGACTCGAGCGAGTCGCTCCAGTACAGCCCTTCGCGTCCAGCAACCGCCGCCCCGGCAACCCGTGCCGCCAGCGCCGGCTCGGCGCCGAGCTGGTCCACCAGGTAGATGTCCGCCGCTTGTTCCGCGAGGCGTGTCGGGTTCGCCACCCCGGAAGTGTTGCACAACACGGCCACGCCGGAGCCGGTCTGCGGGAAGTTGAGCAGGTAGGAGCTGTACCCGGGATCCCCGCCACTGTGGGCCAGGGTCGGGGTTCCCCGATAGGTGCCCACGACGATGCCTAACGCGTACTGCAGCGTGTCTCCGGTGACGAGGACGCCGCGCCGTGCCAGGGCGGCGATCGCCTCGCGGCCGCCCACGCGCCCCTCCGCCAGCTGCCCGTGCCAGCGCGCCAGGTCCTCCACCGTGGTGAAGAGGCTCGTGGCCCCGACGGTGGAGTAGTTCGGGACCGTCTCCTTCCACGTCCCGGCATCGCGCGTGTAGCCACGCGTGCGCCCGGGGACGATCATGTGGTTGTCGTCGTGGAAATGCGTGTCCCGCATCCCCAGCGGCTTGAACAGGGCAGAGTCGGCAAAGGCACGCAGCGTCTGCCCGGTGACACGATGCACGATCACGGCACCGAGGGTGAAGCCCGTGTTGCTGTACATCCAGTCGGTGCCCGGCGCGAAGTTGAGGCCACGCTGGCGCGGGACGATATCCATCACGTCCCGCTCGCTCACCAGGTCGTCCCCGAGCCGCCAGCCGGCCGTGATGAGGAGATTCCACTGGTCGCGCAGCCCCGACGTGTGGTTGAGCAGGTGCCGGATGGTGATGGGCGACCCATACGACGGCAGTTCGGGCACGTACTTGCGCACGTCATCGTCCAGGGACAGGCGCCCGGCCCGTTCCAGAAGCACGAGGCTCATCGCGGTGAACTGCTTGGAGACCGACGCGACGTGGAAGATCGACCGTGGCGCGATGGCGAGCCCCTGGGCGAGGTCCGCCATCCCGTAGCCACGCGCGACGACCAGTCGCCCGCGATCGACGACGCTGACGGCGCACCCCGGGCGATCCACCCCCTGCTGCGGCGCGAAGATGGCGTCCAGGCGAGTGGCGCGCGCATCGGCCTGCCCTTGGAGCGTGCCCGCGACACCCAGGGCGAGCAGGGGAAGGATGGATGCCGGCTTCATGCCTTCTTCCCCATGGCCCGGGCCAGCAAGCCGCCCAGCGCCCCGGTCACGAGCGTGCTGCCACCGGCAATCGTGAGGTTCACGAGCGGCACATCGCCGAGGGCGGTGGAGACGAGGCTGCCGAGGACGCCGGCGACGCCACCGGCGATGCCACCATCCCGTGCCACGGTCGGGGCGTTCGTGCCGGCGGGACTCCCCTTGCCGGCGAGCCACCCGGTCACGAGCCCGATCAGGGTGCCGCCGATGGGAAAGAGGCCGGCCTGTTGGAGCGAGGGCACGAAGTGGCCGATGACGACCATCGCGACCTGCATCACGGTGCCGGCGCCAACGGCCCGGCCGAGGGGACTGTTGCCCATGAGTCCGATGTGGTGGTGGGGAAGGTGACGCTCCCACCCCGGAAGCGCGCCGTCAAGGCCGGCCAGCTTCCGCCCGCCAGCGCGCGGACGCACCTTGCACGGAGCATGCGTCGTACCACCCGCCTTCTGCTCGCCCTGGCCGTGCCGGCCGGATTCAGCGCGGGCGTGCTGATTCCGCAGTTCCTCCAGCCACCGATGGCCTCCTGCGGTGCCACGGGGCGTGGCGCGCTCGCGCCGAGCGCCGACCTGTACTGCATGGAGTTGACGCCCCGGCCGGAGGTGGCAGAGGCCGAAGGCACCGCGGAGCTGGGCCGTGCCGCCTCCCCGTTCGACGTGGCGCTGACCGTCGAGGGGTCACAGCGCTACGCCGTCACCCTCGACCTGCGCGGGTTGCCACCGCCGCAATCGTTAGGTGCGTACACCACCTACGTGGCCTGGGTGGCCGCGCCATCACTGGATCCCGTGCGCAAGCTCGGCGTGGTGCGCAACGGCCGGACGGTCCTCGGCGAGGT
>JAEUJL010000623.1 GCA_016794835.1 Gemmatimonadota bacterium
GTGCCCGCGGTCACCGTGCCGTGCAGCGCGCCATCCACCCACACGGCGCGGTGGCGTTCGGTGGGCGCGAGGAACCGGGGATCGGCCACGAGGAATGCCAGGGCGTTGCCGTCGATATCCGGTTGGGTGAGGCGCGTGCTCGACGACCACCCGGCGCCGTGCACCATCCATTGGCCAACGAGGCGTCCGCCGCTGTCGGCCAGCTGAAGGGTCACGTCGACGGAGTCGTCGTACAGTGCCATGCGGCCCTTCCATTCACCAAGGAGCTGGGCGCGTGGGGGAAGGGCGGCGGTGTTGGGCGGTGTCGCGGGAGGCGACGCGTCTGGCGGCTCGGAGGCGGCGCTCGTTGCCGCGATGGTGCGCTGGATGAAGGCCGCGTCGGACTCCGGGAGCTGGACGAGGAACCCGGTGGTGTCGCTGAAACGCGACCCGGTGGCGGAATCCACCACCAGCCTGCCGCGCGCACGACGCGGGAGGCCGACCGGCGTGGCGCCGGAGATCGTGGACCAGATCGTCGCGGCGGCGAGGTACGATCCGGTGGGGGAGGGATGCGTCCCATCCGACGCGTACAGCTCAAGGTCCGGACGTTGCTGGCGGACCGCCTGCCAGGCGGGTCCCACCGACGCGAGGCGAGCGCCGGTGGCGCGCGCGATCTCCTGGTAGGCCCGCGTCAGGCGTGGCTGCAACTCCGGGGTTGCCCGTCGACTCCAGGTGAGGAAGAAGACGGGGGTGGCGCCGGCCGCCTTGACCTGGTCGACAAAGAGCCGGGCGTAGTGATGGAAGAACCCCGGGTCGTTGATGGTCGGGCGGCCGTCCTGCAGCGCGAGCCCCAGCATGCTCTGCTCCTGGAGGACGACAAAGTCCCATGGGGTCGCGCGAAGGCGCGCGAGGGCGGTGCCGGCGTCCCAGTGATCGCGCAGCGTCGCGCCGCCCCGGACGATCGACTCCACGCGGATCTCGCGGGAGGTGTTCGCGAGTCGCGCGAAATCCGCGACGATCTCGGGGAGGTTGTTGAAGTAGGTGTAGCTGTTGCCGATGAACAGCACGCGCAGCGGGGGCTCCGGGCGGCGCATGAGGAACGAGAAGCCGTCTGCGGGATACTCGATCAGGCCGTCGGGTTTCTCCGCGCCGGTGATCTGCCCGGCCCGTGCCTGTGCGTACGCCGCGGGAACGCGCGCGAGGACCGCCGGATCGACCACGGGGAAGTTGTGTGCCGGGAGGACCTTGCGCAGGGTCGGCACGAGGGCGGCGAGGCGGGATACACTCTGTGCGTAGGCCGCGTGGTCGGTGCCGGGAAAGAACAGCCAGATCGGCCCCGGATAGAACGTGTCCCCGGTCCAGAGGAGGCCGGCCGCGCGGTCGAGGAGCGCAATGGCGTCCGGGGTATGGCCGGGGATGTGCAGGACCTCGAGCTGGCGGCCGCCGAGCGGGATCACGCTTCCGTCACGGATGGTGGAGCGGAGCGAGAACGGGCGAATGGCGTACGTTGAGGTATCGAACGGCACGCGCAGGCGCGCGGCGCAGAACGCCTGCGGCGTGACTTCCTGGGTGACGTCGTGGTGCGGGATCCCCGCGGCGCTTTCGCGCGTGTACCAGGTGTCCATCCCGCGCAGATCGGAGAATTCCGCGTTACCCCCGACGTGGTCGTAGTGGGTGTGCGAGTTCACCACGATGATCGGGAGTCGCGTGAGCTCGCGCACGACGGCGGAGATACGGCTCATCCCCATGCCGGTATCGAACAGGAGCGCGCGCTCCGTGCCCACGACGAGCCAGGAGATGACCTCCTGGAAGTTGTATGGCTCGTACAGGGCGAAGACGCCGGGGTCCACGCGGTAGACATGGAACCACGGGTCGCGGACGCGCACGCGCTCCAGGGTCTCGTAGCCCGCGCGTGGGGCTTGGTCGCACCAGCGGCTGGCCTGGCCGGCAACAGGGGCGGCGAGGAGGGTCGTGGCGGCGGTGAGCAGGAGCGAAAGGCGCATGGAATGCAGGGGTTCGGCAGCCGCAATCTCCCGTGCCGCCGTGGCGGGGGAAGGTTGACCGATCCGGGCGCCTAGGCAACCTCCGGGCGGGATGGTACGATGAAGGATGCGACTGCGCACCCTCGTCGTCGGCTTGGCGCTCCTGTCTCCCGGGGTCCTCCCCGCGCAGGAGACCTTCACCCGACAGGTGATCCTGGTCCCCTTGTTCCGGGGGAAGGACCGCCGCCTGGCTGATGCCGTTGCGGATGCCGTGCGATCGCGGGTGGGTCGGGGCGTGCGTCGCAACGAGGCGACGATGGTGGACGAGGGGCGGGTTGGCCTGATCCTCACGCGGGCGGGGATCGAGCGATCCACGGCGGATACGTTCCACATTCACTCGCTCGCGCGCGAGGTGCGCGCGGATGAGGTCATCGAGGGGGAGGCGCTCCGCCTCTCCCCGGTGCGGGTGCAGGCCTGGGGGCGCATCAGCCTGGTGCGCGACCGGCGGATGATCCAGCCCCTGGGAACGGTCGAGGCGCCTAACGCCGACTCGGCTGGTGCCCTGCTGGCGGCGAGGGCGCTCGCCCTCCGGCGGCAGATGAACCCGCTGCGCCGCTGTGAGAACGCCTTGCGCGAGGGCGAGCACGAGGTCGCCCTGCGCGAGGCCCGCGCAGGTGTCGCGGCCGTCCCCGATGGGGTGATCGTGCGCACCTGCCTGCTGAGCGCGATGCTCGCCAACGGCGCCCCGGCGAACGAGGTGCTGGCGCAGGCCCGCGAGGTGCTGAAGCAGCATCCGGAGTCCTGGTGGGGGATGGACGGCGCCGCCAAGGCGCACGATGCGTTGGGCCAACGCGCCGAGGCGGCCGAGATGTGGTTGCGCCTGGTGGCCACGGACACCGCCGACCTGATCCTCGGACGCCGGGTGGCCACGGCGTTGTTGCGCGGGGGGAATGCGGGGCACGCCGTGCCCCTCACCGCGCGGCTCGTGGCGATGGCGCCCGACGACACCGAGATCCTGCGCCTGCAGTGGCAGGCCCTGGCCTCGACGAGTGCCTGGGACGGGGCAGTGAAGGTGGGAACGCGCCTCTACGAGGAGGACCCGATCTCCCGCGATGACAGCGCCTTCGTCTGGCGGCACGCCCTGGCGCAGCGCGCCTTTGGGGACACGTTGCGCGCCATGGCCATCGCGGCCGATGGGGCTGCCCGGTTCCCCAACGACCCGAAGCTGTACCTCCTGTACGCCGACCTTGTGCGCACGGACAGCCGCATCGCCGTCGCGCGCGGGGTGGCGCGGTTCCCGCAGGTCGCGGAACTCCGCCTGCTGCGTGCCCAGGAGTTGCGCACGGCGGGGAAGACCTCCGAGGCGGTCAGCGAGCTGCAGCTGGCCACGACCCTCGATTC
>JAEUJL010000654.1 GCA_016794835.1 Gemmatimonadota bacterium
CTGCTCAAGACCCCATTTGTCACCGGGGTTGCCATCCTGTCGCTTGCCCTGGGGATCGGGGCCAACGCGGCCATCTATTCGTTGTACGACCAGGTGCTGCTGCGGCCGCTGCCCGTGCGCGCCCCGGACGAGCTGGTGAACCTCTCGATGCCGGGGCCGATCCAGGGGTCGGACTCGTGCAACCAGTCGGGGGGGTGCGACGTGATCTTCAGCTACCCGATGTTCCGCGACATCGAGAAGCAGCAGGATGTGCTCAGCGGCGTGGCGGGGCACCGCATCTTTGGCGTGAGCGTCACGATTGGCGACGTGCCACTGACCGGGGAGGGGATCTACGTCACGGGGAGCTACTTCTCCACCTTGGGATTGCAGGCGGTGAAGGGGCGGCTGCTCACGCCGGCCGACAACGAGCCCGGGGCGGACCACATGGTGGCCGTGATCTCGCACGGGTTCTGGACCGATCGCCTGGGCGCGCGCGAGAGCGTGCTCGGGGAGGCGCTCCGGGTGAACGGTCGCACGTACACCGTGGTTGGGGTGGCGCCGCCGGGATTCACGGGCACCACGTTCGGCGCGAACGGGCTGCTGTTCGTCCCCATGCAATCGCGGGTGTACCTCGGCGGGTATGATGGCCTGGCCAATCGCCGCGACTACTGGGTGTACGTCTTCGGTCGGCTCAAGCCGGGGATGTCGCGGGAGGCGGCGAAGGCCGGGCTCGACAAGGTGATCACCCCGATCCTCGCCGAGGTGGAGGCGCCGCTGCAGCAGGAGATGAGCGAGGCGACGATGGCGCGGTTCAAGGCCAAGCGGATGGTGGTGGAGCCGGGGTACCGTGGCCAGAGTTCCACGCACGGCCAGGCGGAAACGCCCCTGGGATTGCTGCTGGGGATCACCGCGGTGGTGTTGCTGATCGCCTGCGCGAACATTGCCAACCTGTTGCTGGCGCGTGGGGCGAACCGGGCGACGGAGATGGGGGTGCGACTCGCGTTAGGCGCGGGACGGCGCCAGCTCGTGCGGCAGTTGCTGGTGGAGGCGTTGCTCCTCGCGGTGCTGGGCGGGATCGTGTCGCTCGTCCTCGCGGCGTGGACCCTCAAGGGGATCGGGGCGATGCTGCCGCCCGAGGCCCAGGCCACGTTCCGGCTGCGCATCGAGTGGCCCGTGCTGGCGTTCACCGGGGTGCTCGCCCTGGTGACCGGCTTCCTGTTCGGGTTGTTCCCGGCGCTCAACTCGACGCGGGCCGACCTCATCTCCACCATTCGTGCCGGGGCGGGCCAGATCGCCGGCGGGAGCGTGGCCGCGCGATTCCGCAACGGGCTGGTGGTCATGCAGATCGCGCTCTCGATGGCACTGCTGACCTCGGCCGGGTTGTTCCTCAAGAGCCTGGCCAACGTCAGCCGGGTGGAGCTTGGGGTGAAGGTGGAGAACATGGTGACCTTCGCCGTCTCGCCGTTGCGGGTGGGGTATGACACCCTGCGCGCGAAGGTGCTGTATGCGCGCATGGAACAGGAACTGGCCGCACAGCCCGGGGTGACGGCCGTGACCAGTTCGATGGTGCCCCTGCTCTCCGGCGACAGCTGGGGCAACAACGTCAAGGTGCAGGGTTTCGAGTGTCTGCCTGACGTGGACTGCAACTCACGCTGGAACGCGATCGGGGAAGGGTACTTCACCAAGATGGGGGTGACCCCCAAGGCGGGGCGTGACGTCCTCGCGTCCGATGTGGAGGGCGGGCCGCGCGTGGCCGTGGTGAACCAGGC
>JAEUJL010000682.1 GCA_016794835.1 Gemmatimonadota bacterium
CGGCTTCCCTTCCCGTTCCCGAGCACGGCGGCCACGATCGTGGCCACCTCGGCGTCGACGGCCCCAAACGGCGGAGAGCGGAACGCCAGGAACAACCGCGCCGCCATCACCTCGTCGGGAACGACCTGGCGTCGCCACGCGCCAAACCGGTCCGGCACCGAGAGGTCGCCCACCGCGGGGCGCGCGCGGCCGCGCGGGATCCCGCCGAAGTAGGTCTCGACGAGGGCGAGGGCCGCCTCCGGTTCCACGTCACCCACGATGGTGAGCACCGCATTGTCCGGCGTGTACCACGTCGCAAAGAACTCGCGCACGTCATCCAGCGAGGCCGCGTCCAGGTCCTCGAACGACCCGATCAGCGAGTGATGGAACGGATGGTCGGCCGGAAAGGCGAGCGCGGGGAGCTTTTCCCACCAGGTCCCGTACGGCTGGTTGTCCACCGACCAGCGGCGCTCGTTCTTCACCACGTCGCGCTGGGTGTCCAACTTCTCCTGCGTCAGCCCCGGCAGCAGGCGCCCCATCCGGTCCGCTTCCAGCCACAAGGCCAGCGCCAGTTGGTGCGCGGGGACGGTCTCGTAGTAGTTCGTGCGCTCCAGCCAGGTGGACCCGTTGAGCGTGCCGCCGGAGCGCTGGACGAGCTCGAAGTGCTCGTTGGCCGCCACATGTTCCGACCCCTGGAAGAGCATGTGCTCGAACAGGTGCGCAAAGCCGGTGCGACCGGGTCGTTCGTTGGCGCTGCCAACGTGATACCAGAGGTTCACCGCCACCACCGGGGTGGTGTGGTCCTCGACGAGGGTGACACGCAGGCCATTGGCGAGCGTGTGCGTGCGGAGCGCAGGGGTCACGGGATGGATCAGGGGGAGTCGCGACCCGTCCCGAACGGGAGGGACAGGCCGTAGAACGCCAGGGGATTGAACCGATCTCGCGTGCCGTCGAGGGCGAGGTTCGGCGTGAGGGACTGGTGGAGGACGCCGTACACCTGCACGCGGGCCAGCGGACCACCAAAGCCGGAAAGCAGCTTGCGACCCACCGGGACGTGGCCCAGGACCTCCACGGCGACATCCTTGCCATAGGCGCGCGCGTTCCGGTCCCCACCACCACCAAAGGTGTAGGTCAGCACCACCGGCAGGTCCAGGGTCAACCAGCCGGCGGTGCGGGCGGTTCCCACGACGGGGAAGAGGTTCCCGATGAACAGCATCGGGGTGTTCGTGTTGCGACGCGACGCCCCGGTCGTGCCATACGGCGTCACGCTCGCGCCCAGGTACAGCGTCACCCAGCGCGTGCCACTCGGGATCGTCGCCATCGCCCGCAGGTTGAAGCCCGTCGTCGACGGCTCCGTGGCAGGCGCGGAGAGAAAGTCACCGGTCAACATCCCGGGCTGCAGGGCGACCACCGGGCCCGCGCGCTCCTGGGCGCCCACGGCACTCGCCAGGCCGACCACGGCGAGCCATCGCCAGGCCGCACGTGGGCCACCCATCAGGCGGGCCACACGCGCCAGGACACCGGGACCAGCGAGCCGATGACCTTCACCGACTCGCTCAGCACGTGAATGGCCGTCTCGGTGCGGCTTCGGGCGATCGGGCTCGTGCGCGTGGGGGAACACTGCACGTCCAGGCCACGGCGCCAGCTCAATACTTGCAAGCGAAACATGTGAAAGGGATCACTCACCAGGATGACCCGCGAGAGGCCTTCGTCCCGCATCAACGCGGCCACGGCATCGAGCGACTCCTCACTGCTCCGCCCCGTCGTCTCGAGCAGCATCTGGTCGGCAGGAATGCCCCGGCGCCGCAGGTACACCCGCCCGACTTCGGCTTCACTCGTCGTGTCGCCGTCGCCCCGTCCCCCGGTGAGGATGACGCGCCGCGCGCGGTCACGCTTCCACAGGTCATGGGCATGATCGAGCCGCGAACGCAGCACCGGCGAGGGCCGGCCCACGTACTGCGCCGCGCCGAGCACGACAATGGCATCGGCCGCCTCGGCCGAATCGCGACGCCCCCACAGCACGACACACGTCACGCTCCCCAGCCAAACGACCACCACCACCAGCAGCAATCGGGAGATGAGGCGCCAGAGCATTCTCTTCACCCGCGAAATATGCCCGCACGCCCCGCACCCACGCCACGAGCATCCCCCCTACACCGCCGCGCGATCTCCGCGTGAGGGCACCGTCACCGCGAACCCATCGCCACGCAAGGTCGTCGCAAAGGCATCCTGTGCCTCGCGCTCACCATGCACCAGGAACGTCTGCCGCGGGGCCGGCCCATCACCCCGCACGGCATGGGCCCACGCCCGCAGCTCGGTCCGGTCCCCATGCGCGCTGTACCCGTTCACCACGGCCACCGTGGCATGGAGCGGCACCTCCTCACCAAAGATCTTCAGCACCGGCTGCCGCTCCACGATCCGACGCCCCAGGGTGTGCTCCCCCTGGAACCCGACGATCAGGATCGTGTTGCGTGGGTCGCTGGCGCCATGCATCAGGTGGTGCAGGATCCGGCCGGACTCCGCCATCCCCGAGGCCGCGATCACGATCATCGGCCCCCGCGTGGCATTCAACGCCTTGGACTCCGACGCTTCGCGTGTGTAGCGCACGAGGTCAAAGCGAAAGAGCGTGTCGGTGTGGCGCACCAGGTCCTCGGCCCGGTCAAACAGGTCGGGATGCTGCTCGAACACCGAGGTCGCGCTGATCGCCAGCGGCGAGTCGATGAAGATCGGGATCTCGGGAATCCGCCCCGCACGCGCCAGTTCGTGCAGCTCGTACAGGATCTCCTGCGTGCGACCGACGGCAAACGCCGGGATGAGCACTTTCCCACCGCGGGACGCCGTGTCCGACACGATCTGCGCCAGCTGTGCCTTGGCGTCCTCGACCGTGGGGTGGTCGCGGTTGCCATAGGTGCTCTCGAGGATCATGACGTCGGCACCACCGCGTGGCGGCGCGGGATCCCGGATGATCGGGAGCCCGGCCCGCCCCACATCGCCCGAGAAGACCAGGCGCGTCGTGCGACTCCCCTCCTCGCACTCCAGCACCACCGAGGCGCTGCCCAGGATGTGCCCCGCCTCGTGAAAGGTCAGCCGCACCCCGGGCAGGATCTCCATCGCCGTCCCGATGGGAAGGCCAATCATGTGTTCCAGCGTGCGCGAGGCGTCGCGGATCGTGTACAGCGGTTCCGCATGCGGCTTGCCGCGTCGCTCGAGGAAGGCCGCGTCCTTTTCCTGGATGTGCGCCGAGTCGGTCAGCATGTGGGCGCTGAGATCCGCCGTGGCCGGGGTGCACCAGATGTTCTTCCGGTATCCCTTCGCCACCATATAAGGAAGCCGGCCGGCGTGATCGATGTGCGCATGCGACAGCACGATCGCGTCGAGGGCGTCGGGATCGATTGGCAACTCCCGGTTCTTCTCGTTCGACTCCGAGCGCTTCCCCTGGAACAGGCCCATGTCCAGCGCAATCGTCCGTCCGCCCGTGTGCACGAGGTGACAGGATCCCGTCACCTCACGCGCAGCACCGGCAAATGTGATCTCCACGACGTTCCCTTCCTCGGTTGCTGATCGGCGCGAAGATAGTACCTTCGCAAGCATGGACACCACCCATCCGCGCGACGACCAGGACACGCCTGCGCTGCCCGGACTCACCGTCGTGCAGCACCCGCTCGTCAAGCACAAGATCACGATGTTGCGCGATCGCGGGACCTCGACCAAGGCCTTCAAGGAACTGGTCGACGAGATCGCGATGCTGATGGCCTACGAGGCCACGGCCGACCTCCCGCTGTCCCCGTGTGTGGTCGAGACGCCGCTCGAGCGCGCACATGGGTGGCAGGTGGCCGGCAAGAAGCTCACCCTCGTGCCGATCCTCCGTGCCGGGCTCGGGATGGTCGAGGGCATCCTGCGCCTCGTGCCCTCCGCCCGCGTGGGACACATCGGGCTCTACCGCGACCACGATACGCTCGAACCGGTCGACTACTACTTCAAGGTTCCGGCCGACGCGACGGAGCGCGACTTCTTTGTGCTCGACCCGATGCTCGCGACCGGTGGGAGTGCGGTGTCGGCGATCGCTTCCCTCAAGCGCGTTGGGGCATCGCGCATTCGCCTGTTGTGCCTCGTCGCGGCGCCCGAGGGCGTTCGTCGCGTCACCGCCGCACATCCGGACGTGCCCATCTTCTGCGCTGCGCTCGATCGCGAGTTGAACGAGAACGGGTACATCCTCCCCGGGCTCGGCGACGCCGGCGATCGACTCTTCGGCACGCGCTGAGCGACCCGCACCCTCGGCACGACGCGCTTGCCGCGCCGCGTGCCGCGCTCCACCTTGCTTGCACAGCACGCGCGCGGCCCACGACGGAAATGCGCGTCTTGTTCGCTCTCACGTGGCGCTGTACATTCCGCCCCGTTCCTGACTCGCCCACGCGCCGCCGACGACCACGCGAATGCTGATCAACCTGATTCCGGACTTCTTCGCCGTCCTGAACAGTGCTGATCGTGTCGCCGCCTACCAGCAGTACTTCGAGGCCCATCGCGCGCGCCTCTCGGCCTACTGGAACAACTACGTCTTCGACCCCGAGAGCGAGCACTTCCTCGACGTCGTGCGCATGACCACGCACGCCGATCGCTCGGACCTGCGCGCCATGCTCGAGCGCACCGACGTCGTTGCCCTGGCCCAGCAGGCCGTGGCAAGATGCGACGAACTGTTAGGCAATGACGTCGAGTTCGACGTCGTGCTCATGGTCGGCGTCGGTGGGGCCAACGCCGGCGAGCTCGTGGTCGCCGGCCGCGGGACCGCCTTTGTCTGCCTCGAGCATTTCACCGGCGTCGCCAACCCGGAAACGCAGGGCCTCGGCCTCGACCCCGAGCTGATCCCCCTCTGGCTCGCCCACGAGATCGCCCACGTCCTGCGCTACACCTCGCCGGGCAGCCGCAGCGAGATGCGCGGACTCGTCGACGACTTCGACGGCTACTACTCCTACTGGGAAACCGGCCGGCGCGCCTCCCTCCGCGAGCTCCTCGTCAACGAGGGACTCGCCGTCACCACGTCGCGCCTGGTCAGCCCGGGCCATGCCGCCTGGGAGTACTATGGGTACGGACGGCGGCAGTATGCGCGGGTGCGCGAGCTCGAGTCGGCCATCATGCGGGCGATCAACCCGGCCCTCGACTCACGCGCCCTGGGCCTGCGCCTCCGCTACCTCCTCGGGGGCACCTCGGAGGAGACGCGAACCATCGACCGGCTCGTGATCCCCGAGCGCGCGGGCTACTTCCTCGGCGCCCGCATGATCGAGGCGGCCGTGGAGCGGCACGGCATGGCCTGGTGCGTGCGCGCCAGCGCGGAAGAGATCCTCGCCGCCGGGGCGGCCGCCGCGACCGCCTGACGCACGCGGGAACGCGCTACTTCCCGACGCAAAAGCTCCGAAACAACTCGTCGAGCACGTCCTCCACGTCGACGCGCCCCACCAGCTCGTCCAGTTGCTGTGCCGCCGTTCGCAGGTGCACCGCCGCGATCGTCGCCGGGAGGTGCCCGTGATCCCATGCCGCCGTGAAGGCGGCCACCTCCTCGCCGGCGGCCTGGATGGCCAGGCGTTGGCGGGCGCGCGTCAGGACCACGCCATCGGCGGGTAGCTCGCCCAGCTCGCGCCGCAACAGCGCGTCGACCTCCGTCATCAGCACATCCAGTCCGCGGCGCTCCGTGGCCGACACCACGATGGCCCCTAGCGTCGTGCGCGGCTGCAAGTCGCCCTTGGTCTGCACGGGGATCACCGGCGCCGTGGTGAGCGAGGCGACCGCAGCCCGCGTGGAGGCGACCGCATCCGCATCTTCCCCGCACGCGAGCACGAGGTGCGCGGCGCGGATATGTCGCTCGCTCACCTCGATCCCCAGTCGTTCCAGTCGGTCTCCGGTGTCGCGCAGTCCCGCGGTGTCCACGAGCCGGATGGGCCACGGCGCCCGATCGATCCTGGCCTCGACGGCATCGCGCGTTGTGCCCGGGATCTCGGTGACGATCGCGCGCTCTTCCCCAAGCAGCGCGTTGAAGAGCGACGACTTGCCCGCGTTGGGCGCGCCGGCGATCACCACCAGTGCCCCATCCCGCGCCACCTCGGCGAGCGGAGCCGTCGCGGCTAGCGCGCGGAGGCGTTGTTCCAGGTCCTGCGCCGCAAGGCGGATGCGCGTCCGGTCGATCGGCCCGTCATCCTCCTCGGGAAAGTCGACGTCATAGGCCAGGAGCGCCTCGAGGTGGACGAGCGCTCGACGCAGTTCTGCCAGGTGTCGTGAGAGCCCGCCGTGCACCTGGGCGAGCGAGAGCGCCTGGTGTGTCGTGGTGCGCGCGTCGACGAGCTCCTGCACCGCCTCGGCCTGCACGAGGTCCATCTTGCCATGCAGGACGGCGCGACGGGTGAACTCTCCCGGGTCCGCCTGACGCGCGCCGGCGGCGATGAGCAGCTCGAGCACCGCACGAGGTGCGACGGATCCCCCGTGGCACGTGATCTCGACCATGGCCTCGCCCGTGTAGGAGCGCGGCGCGTCATACCGCGTGACGAGGGCATCGTCGATCGGGGCGCCGTCACCCGGAGGCGCGATGCGCACGAGCAGCGTTTCGCGGGGGCGCTCGGGCCAGCGTGAGCAGCAGCGGCGCGCGATCTCATGCGCCGCCGCGCCGCTCACCCGCACCACGGCCACCGCCGAGCGACCCGGGGCCGTGCTGATGGCGGCAATCGTGTCGTCGCGGATCTGCAGCACGGTGCGCTCCTTTACCAGCTCACGATCTCACCCCGCCCAGGCCCGGCGCGGCGTCATCCCTTGGACTTCGCCGCCTTCCCTCGTTCGTTGGCGATCAGCCACTGCTGTGGAAGGGCGGCGATGTTCTGCACGGCGTAGTAGAGGTTGAGCCCGGATGCCCAGTTGGCAAAGAGCACCGTCATCATCACCGGCATCACATAGGCCATCATCTTGGCCTGCGGGTTGGGCGGCGAGTTCCGCAGCCCGATCCACGAGAGCACGAACATCGACACGCCCATCAGCAGGGGGACGATGTAGAAGGGGTCCTTGAGCGAGATGTCGGTCAACCACAGGAACGGGACGCCGCGGAACTCGATCGTGTTCTGGAAGACGAAGAACAGCGCGAACAGGATCGGCATCGGGAGCAGGATCGGCAGGCACCCCGCAAACGCGCTGAAGGGGCTCATGTCGTGCTCCTTGTAGATCCGCATCATCTCGGTCTGGAGCTTGGCCGGGTCGCCCTTGTACTTCTGCTGGAGCGCGTTCAGCTCCGGTTGGATGCGCTGCATCTTGATGGTCGTGCGCATGGCGCCCTGGTTGAGCGGCCACATGAGCAGGCGGACCATCACGCCGAAGAGCACGAGCAGCCAGCCGTATCCCCAGCCCAGGGTGGCCTTCATCCACAGGAGGACGCGCATGACGATCGTCGCAAACGGCTGCACCACGCCCTGCATGAACCCCCCGTAGGGGTTCGAGTTCTCGAAGTCGCGGCCCAGGCTCAGCAGGCGCTGGTACTGCTGGGGGCCGGTGTACAGCTCAAAGGCGAAACGTCCCGTGGTCCCCAGCTGGGCGATCACCGTGCCATGGGCCACGGTGGCGGTCCGCGAGGTCCGGGCGCCGCCGGTGATCTGGGCCTCGCCAAACTGCGTGTTGCCAGAGTCGGCCAGCAGGCCCAGCATGAAGTACTTGTTCTTGGCGACCGCCCAGGTCACCGGCCCCTGGATGATCTTGCGCTCGCCCGGGTCCAGCGAGCCGAACGGCACGCCTTCGGCGTTGCGCGTCCCCGACTTGACCGCGTAGGCCAGCGCCGTGTGATCGCCGTTGGAGTCCGCCTCGAAGGACTGGAAGGTCGACGGCAGGTCGATGAGCAGGAAGCCGCCCGCGCTGGCGCCACCGGCGCCAAGGACGGAGCCCTCCACGTGCACGCGCAACGAGTCGCGCACGGGCGTATACCGGATCTCCACGGTGGGCCCGGTCGCGCCGAGGGTCCCGCGGAAGGTCGTCTGGCCCGCCGCCTCGGTGACCGTGAGGACATGGTCGCTGAAGCGCACCGTGTCCTGCCCCGAGAACCAGCGATACGACAACAAGGGAGCGGCGCCGCTGGTGAGCGTGACCTTGCGACCCGACTTGTCGAGCGCCTCGTACGTGGACAGGGTGACGGTGCGGAGCGCCCCACCGGCCGTGGTGAGGACCGTGCGCGAGAGCGAGTCGGCCACGGTCACGTCACGCGGCGGCTCGGCCACCGCCACGGTGGCGGTGGAATCCTCCACGGTCGTCGCCCGCGCGACGGCTGCGGTGGGAGCGGGGGCCTGTCCGGGCGGCACCGCCTGGTTCCCGGTGGCGGCCGCGGCCGGATCGGTGGTGGCCGCGGCCGGTGGGGTCACCACACGCGGCTTGCCGGGGAACACCACCGGCGTCACGACGACCACGCCGATGATGAGGAGGATTGCGAGTACGGTACGTCTATCCATGCCTGCCACGAGGGGTCAAGGGACCGGGTCGAATCCGCCGGGCCGAAAGGGATGGCACCGACCGATTCGTTTGAGGGCCAGCCACCCGCCGCGCCACGCTCCGTGCTTTTCCAGCGCCTCGAGGGCGTAGTTGGAGCACGACGGGAAATACCGACATGACGCCGGCAGGAGCGGACCCAGGAACAACTGGTAGCCCCGTACCACGGCCATGAACACGGTGCGCATTCAGGTTGCAGCTCCTCGCTCACCCATACGCCCCGCCAGTCGGCGGAGTGTCGCGGTGAGGTCCTCCAGGGTCATGCGGTACGCGGGCGGGAGGGCCCAGATGACTACATCGCGATTGCCTGCCCCGGACAGCCACTCCCGGCGGATCACTTCTCGCAACCGCCGCTTGAGCTGGTTGCGCCGCACCGCCGTCTGTCCGTACTTCGGCACCACGAGACCCACCCGCAGGAAAGCAAAAGGGGAAGAACTCACGCGAAGGACGAGACTGCTCGTCTTCAGAGTTCTTCCCTCTTTCCGGATCCGATCAATGTCCTGGCGACGCGTGATCCGCGCCGCTCTCGGATACATCAAGGATCACGCCGCCGCGTACTTGGACGGCAACTTCACTGTGAGACTCTTGCGCCCCTTCTTGCGACGGCGGCTCAAGACCGCGCGCCCCCACCGGGTGGCCATGCGGGCCCGAAAACCGTGGGTGCGAATCCGGCGCTTGTTGCGCGGGCGATAAGTTGGCTTGCCCATTCAAAACCTCTCCAGAACGATCGACCTGCGATCCGGCAAAAGAAGGCGTACAATAGGCCCTTAACCCTTGACTGTCAACCACTTAGCTCTTGCTCGCATTCGCGAGAATTGACTTGTCAACAAGCCGGGTCTACGTTGCCTCCCCCAATTTTCCACAGACCGCTGCATGCCCCTCTCTCCTTCCGAAGCATGGGATCGCCTCCTGCGCGTCGCGAAGGATAAGCTCACGGAACAAACGTTCCGAACATGGCTGGAACCCGCCATCCCAGAACGCTTTAGCGATGGTAAACTCGTCGTAAAAGTCGCCGACCAGTTCGCCGTCGACTGGAACGAAAAAAAGCACGCCGCCCTCCTCAACGGCTTCGCCCCCATCGCGCTCGGCGAACCCTGCCAAATCGTCTTCCGCGCCGACGAAGAACGACAGGCCCGCACCGGCCAGATCGACCTCTTCTCCCAGCCCAAGGCGCCTACATCCATCCCGGCACAGCCGGT
>JAEUJL010000770.1 GCA_016794835.1 Gemmatimonadota bacterium
CCGGTTGAGCACGGTGCGCAAGGCCGACCTGATTCTCCTCATGGAGGAGGGGGTCGTGACCGAGCGGGGGACACACGACGAGCTGATGGCCCTTGGCGGGACCTATCGCGAGATGGTCGACCGGCAGATGGCGTCCCACTCGGACGTGATGGAGTGAGCGTGCGTCCGGGAGTTGCGCTGCTCGCGAGACCGTCCCACTCTCGACGGTGGGTCGCCGAGAGCGGGACGTCTTCTTGCTGCATTCAACGACCAGTGACCGGCCGTCCCCTGCTCATGCCAGGACCTCGAGGGACGGTCATGCCTTTCCGGCGAGGATCCGGAGCACGCCGGGCTCGGGCCGCGGTGGCGGCTCGCTGATGGGCCGCGCCAGCGTGCCGGCACAGGTGCCGGTGGTGGAGAGGCCGACGGACGCCCGGAGGACCAGCATGGCATCGACACTGGTGAGCTGGCCGTCGCAGTTCGCATCCCCGTTGGGGAAGAGGTTCTCGCTCGATGACGGATGCACCCCGATGATGGCCTGCTGGATGACGAGGGCGTCCTGCGCCGTGAGGCGCCCGTCGCTGTCCACATCACCGCGCCGGACCGGGGTCGTCGTGCCCGGCCGGAACGCCCAGGCGCCACGCCCGTGGGTGGCCGCGAAGACGGTGCCGGTGCGCTGGGCCCAGGTCAACTCGTAGACGATCCCGATCGGGAGCCCCGGTGGTCCCTGCGTCCAGTTCCCGCCACCGGTGGCCGACTGCAAGACCCCGAAGTCGGTGCCGATCATGACGGTCGTGGTCCCGGGGACGAAGAGCGCCGTATGGACCGGAATATCGGTGAGCCCCGAGGAGAGCGCGGCGTTGAAGGTCTGGCCGCCGTCCCGGGTCTCGGTGAGCTTGGGCGCGCCGAAGGTGGTGGCCGTGGCGATCGCGTGGAGCGGGTCGAGCGGGTCCACGATGATCTTGCTGAACCGGCGACCCACCGCAAAGACAAACTGTCGCCAGCTGACACCGGCGTCGAGCGACACGATGATGACCCCGTCGCTGGTGCCGGCGTAGATGACCTGCGGATGGGACGGGGAGACGGCGATCGTGGTGATGATCCCGGAGCCCCGCGTGGCATCACCGGTGAGGTCGGTCCACGAGTCGCCCTCGTTGAGGGTCCGGTACAGCCGCTGCGTGCCGAAGTACAGCGTGGTTGGCGTCGAGGGGCTCATCACGATCGGCCGCGGCTGCCCGGCCCGGTCGTTGCCGGCGATGCCATTCATCGCGAGCTCTTCCTTGGCACTTCCGCGGCGGCGCATCACGAAGTTGGCGAAGGAGTGCGTGACGAAGATCGTCTGCGCCGTCGCCGGATTGATCGCGGTGTAGCCGCCATCGCCCAGGCTGGAGAGGTTGTTCCAGACGGGAGAGCCCGTGAAGTAGATGGCGCTGTTGTCCTGCAAGCCGGCAAACAGCCACTGCCCGGACGGGTGCACCGACATTCCCGGATAGATCTGGCTGATGGCGAGACCCCGGTTGAAGGCGCGCCAGCTGCGTCCACCGTCATAGGATGTGTAGAATCCCCCGTCCGTTCCCGCGACCATGTGGTCGGGGTCCCTGGGGTTGAAGCTGATGTGGTGCCAGTCCACGTGAATGTTGCGCGCGGTGCTCTGGAAGGTCTGGCCGCCATCACTGGAGAAGAAGGCGCCAACGCCGCCGATCCAGATGCGGTTGGCATCCCGGGGGTCGACCCCGAGCGCCTGGTCGTATTCCTGCTGCTCGCCGATGGTGAAGGGATAGTCCTCGGCGCGGGTGTTGATCCCAACGCCCGGGAGCTGCGCCCACTGCTGCGTGGCCTCTTCCCAGCGGAAGATGCCCGTGAAGGATCGCTGTGCGAGGTGACCGACGTAGGCCCAGAGGCGCGTGGGCGCGGCGCGCGAGACCGCGAGCGTGATGCGATACGGCGCGCCGGTGTTGGAGAAGCTGGACGGGAGGAGCGACCAGTTCTGCCCGCCATCCGTCGAGCGATAGACGCCGGTGATCGGGAAGGCGCTCTGCTGCTGCCGAGCCGCGTAGTACGTGGTGGGGTTCGTGGGATGCTGCACCACCGCGGTGACGCGACCGGGGAGGACGGTGTTCCACGTGCCGCCGCTGTTGACCGAGAGGAAGAGGCCACGATCGGTGGCGGCGAGGAGTCGCGTGCCCGAGCTGCTCCCGGCGGTCGCCCGATCGACGGCGAGCTCGTACCCGTTGGATCCCACGAGCGGATTGCTTTCCGGGACAGTCCAGCTGCGTCCGCCGTCGCTGGAACGGAGCACGCCGCACCCGGTTTGCACCTCACCGCGCGCGTCGCCGGTCAGCGCATAGGCCAGGTTGGGATTGACGGGGTCAAACGCCACCGCACCCATCGAGATGGTGCAGCTGTTGTCGGTCGTTGGTGCCCAGGTGTGCCCGGCATCGGTGGTGCGCCAGATGCCGCCCTGGGAGCCGAGGAGCAGCGTGCGACTGTCGGTCGGGTGGAAGGAGACCGTGTTCACCCGACCCGACTTGAGTTCCCCGGCATAGACGCGATCAAAGACGTCCTGCGGCATGAGGAGGCCCGCGGGCCCGACCGAGCGCCATGCGAGGTCGGCTCCGGTGAACGCCGCGTGCGGCATGCCGATGAACTGCCGGTACTGCTCGAACATCGCAGTGGGCGGAATGACCCCCGACGGCCCGGCGCGGTGTTCGACGAATGCCTTGGCGTAGGCGCGGCGGAAATCACCGTCGTTCTTCTCCTGGGCGCCGGGCGCGAACACCGGCAGGAGGACGAGGGAAAGCGCGAAGCGCATGAACATGTGCCGTCTCATGGGAGCACGCGAAGCGAAAGTGAATTGCTGGTGCGCTCACCAAGGCGCACCGAGACATCGTAGGTGCCGGGGAGCAGCGGTCGTGGTGGACCACCGCCGGGACCGGAGAACCGCTCGGGGATCACGACCCGGATCTCGGACCCCTGGGCGTCGGCGGGGACACCATCGAGGGTGATCGGGCCGATCGAGACGGTGTGACGCGCCGCGCCGGCCGCAAACCCGCTCCCGCGAATGCTGATCTCGCGAAAGGCGTTCGGACGGGCACTCACAGAATCCGGGACCAGGGCCACCAGTCGGAGCGTCCCGGGAGTTGGAGCGGATGACGAGTCGCGCGCTGGTGTCGGGGCAAGGTCCGTGGCCTGGCCGGGTTCCTTCTGCTGCCGACAACCCGCGATGAGCGTCAGGAGGACGAGCCCCACCTTCGTGCAGGATGCGGTCATGGCGCCTCCACGCGGATCGAGGGGAGGATGGGGGTCGCCGTCAGGTCGTCGCCGGTGGTCGTGTGCAGCTGAATGAACGAGAGCAGCGGAGACGGCTCGGCC
>JAEUJL010000754.1 GCA_016794835.1 Gemmatimonadota bacterium
GTGCTACGGGCTCACCGTGGAGCCACAGACGCCGCTGGGGCGCCAGGTGGCGCGCGGGACCGAGACGGCCCCGCCGGAGGAGTCGCATGAGGTCGAGTTCCTTGCGACCGATGCGCGCCTGACCCAGGCGGGCTTCGAGCACTACGAGGTCTCGAACTACGCGCTCCCGGGGTTCCGCTCGCGCCACAACTCGAGCTACTGGACCGGGGTGGCCTACCTGGGGCTTGGGCCGTCGGCCCACGGCTTTGAGGGGGCGGAGCGCCGCTGGAACGCGCGGGCACTCTCGGCGTGGGAACGTGCGGTGGACGCGTCGGAGGACCCGGTCGAGGGGGTGGAGCAGCTGCGCGAGGACCAACACGAACTCGAACGCCTGTACCTGGACCTCCGGACGAATCGCGGGGTGCTTACCACGCCGGCGGATGAGCCGATGATAAGGTCCTGGATCACCGCGGGGTGGGCGACCGGGCATGGTGACCGGGTTCGATTGACCCCCTTGGGCTGGCTACGCCTCGACGCCTTGGTCGCCGCCTTGACTGATCACCGAAGTCGTTACTAGCTTTGCACTTATGGCGCTTCCTGAACTCACGGAACGCGAACGCCGTGTCCTCGAAGCGGTCATTCAGCGATACGTAGAAACGGCGGAACCTGCGGGGTCCCGCACGATTTCGCGGCGGTTTGGGTTGGGGGTCTCCCCCGCGACCATCCGGAACACGATGAGTGACCTGGAGGAGAAGGGGTATCTCTTCCACCCGCACACCTCCGCTGGACGCGTTCCCACCGACATCGCCTACCGGCTGTACGTGGACTCCCTGCTGCGGTCCCGCCCGCCCGTGCGGGCGGACGTGGAGCGCCTGACCGAGCACCTTAGCGGCGAGGGCCCCGGCGCCATCGAGAACATCCTGCGCCGCGCCGCGCAGAGCTTGTCGATCGTGACGCAGGAGCTGGGTGTGGCGTTAGGCCCTCGGCTGGACGGGGCACGGCTCCAGCGCCTCGACCTGGTGCGCCTGTCGAGCGAGCGGTTGCTACTCGTGCTCACCCTCGAAGGTGGCGCGGTGCGGACGATCTTCGTCGAGGTCGCGGGGCAGATCGCCGAGTCGGCGCTGACGGAGGTGATGGTGGTGCTCAACGAGCGCCTCGCCGGCCTGTCGTTGCGCGAGATCCGGTCGTCACTCGGCGACCGTGTGCGCGACTCGGCGGTGAGCGTTGGGGGCAACGAGTTGCTCAACGTGTTCGTGCAGGAAGGGGACACACTGTTCGACCTGCCGGTGGTTGCCGAGGGCGAGGAGGTCGTGCTCGGCCAGGCCTCGGTGCTGGCGGACCAGCCGGAATTCACCTCCGGGAACGGCATGCGCCGGCTCCTGGAGCTGACCGAGCAGAAGCGTCACCTGGCGGAGTTGCTGCGCACGCGGACCGCCGCCCCCGGTATCTCGATCACGATCGGCAACGAGCACAGCGACCCCCGGCTCGAGCCCTTCACGATCGTGACCGCGGAGTACCGGGTGGGCGCGCTGTCGGGGGTGATCGGGGTGATCGGCCCCACCCGCATGCCGTATGAAAAGGTGATCGCCCTGGTGCGTCACACCTCGGTGATGGTCACGGACATCCTGCACTAGGCAATTCATGGCTGATTTCTACCAGGTGCTTGGCGTCTCTCGCGACGCGAGCGACGACGACATCAAGCAGGCATACCGCCGGTTGGCCACCAAGTGGCATCCGGACCGGAATGAGGGATCGGCCGAGGCCGAGGAGAAGTTCAAGGAGATCACCGAGGCCTACGACGTCCTGAAGGACCCGGAGAAGCGCTCGGCGTACAACCGCTTCGGGGAGGCGGGGCTGCGCGGGAGCGGGGCGGGCGGTGGCTTCCACCATGTGGACCTGTCGGAAGCGCTGAACATCTTCATGCGCGATTTCGGCGGGTTTGGCGGTTTTGGGGACCTGTTTGCCCAGGGCGGCAAGCGGAGCGGGCCGCGCGCGGGCCAGGACGTCAAGATCACGGTGGAGCTGTCGCTGGCCGAGGTGGCGGCGGGCAGCACGAAGACGTTCACGGTCAAGCTGCTGGACCCGTGCGACAAGTGCACCGGGTCCGGGGTCGAGCCCGGGTCCAAGCCCGCGACCTGCCACACGTGCGGCGGGTCCGGCGAGGTCCGCCGGGCGCAGCGGTCCTTCTTTGGGCAGTTTGTCTCGGTGGCCCCGTGCCCGATGTGCTCCGGGGAAGGGGTGGTCATCACCGCTCCGTGCAAGAAGTGCCGCGGGGAGGGACGCGCGCGCGGCGAGCACACGATCCCGGTGCAGATCCCGGCGGGTGTGTCGTCCGGCCAGTACATGACGCTGCGCGGGCTGGGGAACGCCGGGCCCCGTGGCGGCCCGCGGGGCGACGTCCTCATCGTGTTCGACGTGACCGAGGACCCGCGCTTCGAGCGGGACGGGGAGGACCT
>JAEUJL010000766.1 GCA_016794835.1 Gemmatimonadota bacterium
CAGGTCGCCCTCACGCATCTCGGCTACCAGCGCATCGAGCCCCCCTTGTTGAACTCCCGTTGGTACGGGTGCGACGGCGGGATCCGGCGCGCACGCGGCACCCGCCGCAAGGGCAGCCGCGAGGGGACCTGCCTTCGCCAAGCGGAGCGCACACAGGCGGGGAACCTCCCGTAGGCGAGGCGCTCGGTCACGGCGGCGTGTCGGCAGTCGACGGGAGGCGGTCATGTCATTGGGCAAGGGTGCGCCGGTGGTTTGAGGGAGCTTACGAGTCGGGGCGACCTCCGTTCCGGGAATCGTCCCTCGATCTCGGCCATTCGCACCACGGACCACGTGGCAGCACATCGCCGCAGGGTGCGAGGCGCGTATCCTGCTCGGTACGACACCCGAGAGTGGTCGAACCGTAGGTTTTCACCATGACAGCGCCACACACTCCGCTCCGCCGCGTGCTCGGCACCAGCCTTGGGACGTGGGCGACGGTGGTCGTCCTCCACGTCGCCGCGGCCTATAGCGACATGCTGCGGCGCGGGGCGCCCGTGACACTCGGGGACCTACTGCGTGCGTACCTCGTCGCCTACGTCCCCTGGGTGGCCTACACGACCCTGCTCTACCGAACGATGGAGCGCCGGAGTGCCATCCTCGGTGAGCGACGGGCGGTGGTGCCGCTGTATCTCGCGAGCCTCGTCCTGTTTCTCGTCCCGGAGGTGGCGTGGCAGGTGGCGGCCGTGACGCTACGCAACGCGACCGACCCGATGCGGGCGTTCCTTCCTGCTTTTCGTCGCTGGCCGGCAGAACTCTGGCTCCTCGACCTGGCCCTCATGTCGGGCAGCTTCGTGGCGATCTATGCCATCGTCACCATGCGCGAGGGACGCGCGATTCGCGAGCGGCAGCGAGCGGCTGATGCCGAACGCCTCGCCCTGCAACTGGAACTCGAACAGCAGCGCCTGCGCGGCCTTCGCGCCCAGCTCGAACCGCACTTCCTGTTCAACGCACTGAGTGCCATCGCCGGATTGGTTCGCAGCAACGACCAGCGCGTCGCCATCGACGCCATCGGGCAGCTCAGCGCCCAACTCCGACATGCCATCACGGCGAGCCAGAAGGACTGGAGCACCATCGGCGAGGAGCTGGAGTTTGTTCGCGGATATCTCGCCTTGCAGGCGCTGCGGTATCCTGACCGGCTGCGCGTCACCCTTGACGCGCCCACCGCCGCCGCATCCATCACCTGTCCGCCCCTCCTCCTGCAGCCGCTGGTCGAGAATGCGATTCGCCACGACGTCGAGTGCCACCAGGGCGTCTCGACGATCGGCGTGACCGTATCGCCGGAGGCCACCGGCACCGCGATCACCGTGCGCAACACCATGCATCCCGGTGCGCCGGCCAATCCGGGGCTTGGGCTCGGCCTCCGCGGCATACGGGACCGGCTGGCCTTGCTGTATGGAACAGCCGCGAGCCTCGAGGCCGGGCCGACGGACGGACATTTCGTGGTGACCCTCTTCCTTCCCCTGGCACCGGCGCATGAATCGTGACGTAATTCAGGTGCTCATCGTGGACGACGAGCCGCTGGCGCGCACCAACCTGCGGCACGCCCTCGCGGTGCATCCCCAGCTGCGGGTCGTCGCGGAATGTGCGGGCGTATCCGAGGCCCGCGCCTTCCTCCACCCGACCCCGCGCCACGCAACGCCCGGCACAGACCGTTCAGCTGAGCCGCCGGAGGCCCCCGTCGACGTCGTGTTCCTCGACATCCGGATGCCGTCGGAGAGCGGCCTCGTCCTGGCGCGCGAACTCGTCGCCCGCGCCGAGCCTCCGATCATTGTCTTCGTCACCGCCCACGGGGATTTTGCCATCGAGGCGTTCGAGATCCACGCCCTCGACTACCTGCTCAAGCCCGTGGAGGACGCACGGCTCGCCCAGGCGGTGGCCCGCATCGCGGAGATGCTGCACCTGCGCCAACGCGCCGCCTATGCCACCGCGGTCCGCGACTACCTGACGGACGCGTCCGAGCCACCAGCTGGCCACCCGACGCCGTACCTCAGCCGATTGAGCGTGCGTTCGGTGGGGCGCATCGAATCCATCGCCGTGGATGACGTCCGGTGGTTTGGTGCATCGGGCAACTACGTGGAGCTTCACCTCGCGAAGCGCGTCGTGCTGCATCGCCTGACGATCGGCGCCCTCGAGCGCCGCCTCGATCCTGCCGTCTTCCTGCGGGTGCATCGGAGCGCCATCGTGCGGCGCGCGGACGTTGGCGTGCTGCGCGTCACCGGCGATGGCACCTACGTGCTGCAGCTCCGTTCCGGCGCCCAGGTCCCCGTGAGCGAGCGCTATGTCGACGCGGTGCGCGCGACGATGGGGGAGTAACCCCATCCCACACCACTACGGCTCTCGGACGAATCGATAGTAGTAGCCCAGTTCGCTCCAGCTCACCCCACCATCGTCGGAGCGGTAGAGGCGCTTGACGAAGGCATCGGGGCGGATGTCCCCATCCACCTCGCGATACAGAAAGGGGCCCTCGTCGTTGTACCCGCCAACCCTCGAGATCACGTACCGGTCGCCATCAAATCGGCCACTGAACTCCACGCGTTGGTTGCGCCTTGCGTCCGAATACCGGTGCACCAGGCCGCGCGTCGGATCGGCGGTCACCAGGTGTACACCGTGAAAACCGTCCGCCTTCGCCTCGTGATACTCCACGAGGAGGCTCCGCCCGTCGCGCAGGTATCGCGCACGCATGAAGGAGCGGACCGGCAGCTCGACGAACCGGCCGCTGGAATCCCTGACGAAGTTCTGTACGGACCAGCGCCCGGTAAGGTATCCCAGTCGCTTGAGCACGGGGGCAGCTCCATCGGCGGCGGCCCCTCGATCGGGCTCCACGGCCTGCGCCTGGAGTGGAACGGCTGGGCTGCCGAGAACCATGAGAGACAACACAAGAATGCGCACGACACACGATCTCCTGATCCAGCGGGAAGTCACTCGGCACCTGACCATCACGAGGTCAGCTTTGTGATCAGAGAAAACGCCCACTTCCAGGGCACTCGGGCGATGACGGCCGTCTGCGCGCCATCTGCATCGCGCTCGAGATGGTCTCAGCAGGGGTCACTGCGGCCGACGCTGGGGCGGCACGCAACAGCACGCAGAGTGCCGTGAGCAGGTGTGGGTGATGTGACACGGCCCCTCCGGCACTGAGGAGTTTACGCAGGTCGCGCTCGACCCACGCATCGAGGGAATGATCATCGGCTCGGCGCGATCGCGGGAGTCACACTTCTCCGG
>JAEUJL010000778.1 GCA_016794835.1 Gemmatimonadota bacterium
GTGGCCGAGGTGTTCGAGCAGGTCAACGAAACGCGCCGCCAGCTGGGTGATGCGAGTGGCAACGTGCACTTTCCGATGAACGCCTTCGTGCACTCCACCGATCGCCTCAACGATCGCCTCGCGGCCGGCCCCTACGCCGAACCGGCGCTCGTGCCGGCCGCTCCCTGGTTGAGTCGCGGGGTCAGCCCGGTGCCGGCCGCCGCGGTACGCGAACACCCCGAGGGCATTGAGCTGCGCGTGCAGCGCGCGGTGCCACCGACCTCACGCCCAGCCGCGGCACCCGCGGTGAGCCGGGACGCGACCCGGGCGCGGACCGCGGTGCCACCCGCACCCGCGACGAACGATCCCCGGTGGTGGGTGGTTCGCGCGGCCTATCCCGATGGATGGCGCGTGCAGGTGGTTGACGCGGATCGCGAGGTCGTACGCCTCGCGGTCGACCCGGCGGGCTCCTATCCGACCGCGATCACGGTGAGTGCCGTCGACCGCTCCGGGCAGGAAAGCGCGCCAGTGATCGTGCGGCGCTAGGTCAGAAGCCGAGGTAGGCGCGGACGCGCGGCTCGATCCGGTCCGGCGTCCACGGCGGGGACCACACAAGGTTGATGGTCGCCGTGCCGACTCCAGCGACGGTCTTCACCTCGCGCTCGGCCTCACCCATGATCTCAGGACCCGAGGGGCACCCGGGGGACGTGAGGCTCATGTCCACCCGCACATCCGAGCCGTCGACCGTCACGTCGTAGATCAGCCCGAGGTCGACGATGTTCAGGTTGAGCTCGGGGTCCTTCACCCGCCGAAGGGCAATGCGCACGGCATCGGCACTGAGGGCGCCGTCCGCGGCTGGCGTGGTGGGTTCAGCGGGAGTGGTCGATTCCATACCCGAGGAAATTCACCGGGAATGGGACGAAACACAATTGGGGGGCCGAACCAGGATGCCGCGGTCCGGGAGGGGGCGCCGAGCTAGGACCGCTTGGCGACGGGCTTGCGCGTGGACGTGGCCTTTCGCTCCACCGGCTTCTTGGTCGTGGTCGCACGAGCCTTTGCGGACGAGGCGGTGGGCGACTTGCGCGACGCGGCGGTGGTCCGGCTTGCCGAGACCTTGGTCTTCGCTGGCGTCGCCTTGGCACGCGTGGCGGTTGCCTTGGTTGCCCGCGACGGGGTGGCCTTCCGGCTGCGACTGGAGCGGCGGCGGCGAGCCGACGGGTTCCAGCCATCCGCCCGATCCGCGCGGAAGGACGCCGGCATGAGGGGGACCTCGTCCAGCCCATCCACCACGGCGAGCGCGGCCGCGTCGGCGAGATCGGCCCGCACGTCGGAGATGACCTTGGCCGGGCGTCGTGCCCGCGCCGCGTGGACCCGGTTCGTCAGGAGGATGACGAACATGTCGCGGTCCGGATCGATCCACATGGAGGTGCCCGTGTAGCCCGTGTGGCCGTAGGCGCGTTCCGACAGGTACATCCCGGATCCGCCGTCCCCGTCCGCCGTGTCCCAGCCAAGCGCGCGCGAGCCGGCCGTCCTGGCGGTGAACAGGGTCACGGCAGAATCGCTCACGATGCGCACGCCCTGATAGACCCCGCCGTTCAGCATCATCTCCGCGAACACCGCCAGGTCCGCGGCGGTCGAGAACAGGCCGGCGTGGCCGGCGATGCCACCGAGCGCGAAGGCGTTCTCGTCATGCACCTCGCCACGCAGGGGATAGCCGCGCGGCGGCGAAACCTCCGTCGGCGCGACACGA
>JAEUJL010000782.1 GCA_016794835.1 Gemmatimonadota bacterium
TGGGCAAGGTGTTCATCCAGTGCGACTGCGACCAACAGGGGATGCAGGACCCCGGTGAGGTCGGCATCCCTGGGGTGCGGGTCTACCTCGAGGACGGGACCAGCGCGGTCACCGACGTCGAGGGCAAGTACAACTTCTACAACGTCTCGTCGCGACTGCACGTCGTGAAGGTCGATCGCACGACGCTCCCTGAGGGCGCGCGGTTGGTGCCGCTGGTCAACCGCAACGCCGGCGACGGCTACACGCGGTTTGCGGACGTGAAGGCGGGCGAGTTGCATCGCGCCGACTTCGCCGACGGGTCGCGCTCGCCGGAGGTGCTGAAGGCGGTGCTGGCACGGCGTCGCACGGGCGAGGTGAACAACGCGGGTGAGCCGGCGCAGGCGGTGATCGGGTACGCCCCGCGCGACGCCGTAAGCGATCGTCACCTGTCTGTCATTGCGGGACAGGCCGATGAGCGCCGACGCGCCCTGGTGACCGTTGCCGACTCGATCGTCGCCATCCCGCCTGCCGATCAGGTGTCGACCGCTGGCCAGGGAGCCACGATGACTGAGCTGGGCAACCGTCCATTCCAGCAGCCCTGGACGCGCCGGTATGCACCGGTGTTCCGCGGAAGCCCGATCACCGAGGCCAACTCACAGCTGCCGGTGACGCCGCTCCGTGCCCGGGCCCTGCAGGAGGGGGCAAGCCCGACGAGTCGCGGCATGGTCGAAGTGCGCCTCGGCAGCAGCCTCGCCATCCAGGGTGTGCCCGCCGACGGCCAAACCCGCACACAGGTTGAGGTGCGCGCGGTCGATGCGCAGGGCAACCTCCGCGCGGGCCGCACGGTGGTCACCCTCGAAGCGTCGTTAGGCCGCTGGCACGCCAACGATGTCGGCACCACGGAGCAGGGCGTTCAGGCCGTCCTCGAGAACGGCGAGGGGTCCTTTACCCTCATCGCCGCGCCCCAACCCGGCGTGGGCGAGGTCCGCGTCACCACGCCGGATGCCTCGACCACCGTCCTGGTCACCTTCGTCCCGGTCAACCGGCCGATGCTGGTGAGCGGGCTCGTGAACGCGCGCATCGACTGGCAGAAGCTCCTCAACGGCGGCCTCGGCATCTCGTCCGGCGTCGACGGCTTTGAGGATGCGTTGCGCGACTGGTCGAACGGGGACGACTCCAGCTCGACCCACGCCGGCGCGCGCGCCGCCCTGCTCATGAAGGGGACGGTCCTCGATGATCGCCTCCTCACCCTCTCCTACGACTCCGAGCGCGACCGCGGGCGCACCTTCTTCCGCGACATCAGCCCGAACGAGTTCTTCCCGGTGTACGGCGATGCCTCGATCCGCGAGTTCGATGCGCAATCGCGCCGGCGCTTCTACGCCCGGCTCGACAAGGGGACGGGCTATACCATGTACGGCGACTTCCAGACCACGCGCGCCGATGATCGCCGCGTGCTCACCGCCTACGACCGCTCCCTCACCGGCTTCGTGCAGCACCTCGAGGGACGCGACGGGACGGCCACCTTCTTTGCCAGCCAGGGACGCATCACCCAGCAGGTCGACGAAATCCCCGGACGCGGCATCTCCGGCCCGTACGGACTCTCCCGCTCCACGGGGCTCATCAACAGCGAGCGCGTCGAGATCATCGTGCGCGACCGCAACCAGCCGAGCGTGATCCTCTCACGCACGCCGATGACCCGCTTTGCGGACTACACCATCGAGCCCGTGACGGGACGCATCCTGTTCCGCGCGCCGGTGCAGAGCCT
>JAEUJL010000809.1 GCA_016794835.1 Gemmatimonadota bacterium
CAGGTCCCGTTGCTCTGGGCCTTCCTGCACGTGGTGAAGAGCCTGGCGTCGACGCCGGGCGGCGCGCTCTCGGACCGGGTGGGCCGGCGGCCGCTCCTCCTCGCGGGCTGGGCGGTGTACGCCCTGGTCTACCTCGGCTTCGGGTTCGCCGTGACCGCCCCGGCGATCTGGGGGCTGATGGCACTCTACGGCGTCTACCACGGCCTGACCGAGGGGACGGAGAAGGCGCTGGTCGCGGATCTCGCCGCCGAGGATGAGCGGGGGTGGGCGTTCGGGTGGTTCAACCTGGTGCTGGGGCTCAGCGCACTCCCCGCGTCGCTCCTCTTTGGCGCCCTGTGGGATTGGCGGGGGGCGTCGGTGGCTTTTGGCTTTGGCGCGGCCATGGCGGGGCTGGCGGCGCTGCTGGCGGCCCTGGCCCTTCCCCGTGAGGTCCGGGGGCGCTGACGGCGACCGATGTGGTACCAGTTCGTGGCGATTCGATCGGACCCACGGTCTTGCGCAGTCGGCGGGTGACCTGTAGGATCTTCGGTCCTTGTTCGGGTCACCTTCTGGAGGTCACAATGTCGATCGGTCAGTCGCTGCTGGGGGAGTGGGATAACGAGGTTGCCAACACCGTGCGCATGCTTTCCGCTGTTCCGGACGGGAAGGCGGATTGGACGCCGCACGCCAAGTCGATGGCACTGGGGCGCATCGCGACCCATATCGCCGAGCTGCCGGATTGGGCGGGGGTCACGCTGAACTTCCCCGAGCTCGACTTTGCGAAGTTCGACTACAAGCCGACCCCGTTCACCACGGCGGCGGAGAACGTGGCGGCCTTCGAGGCCAAGGCCAAGGCGGCGCGCGAGGTGATGGCCGGCGCGAGCGACGCGACGTACATGGAGCCCTGGACGATGCGGAAGGGCGAGCAGGTCTACTTCACGATGCCCAAGATCGCGGTGATCCGGAACTTCGTGTTCAACCACATGATCCACCATCGCGCGCAGCTCTCGGTCTACCTGCGCTTGCTCGACGTGAAGCTCCCGGGGATGTACGGGCCGTCGGCGGACGAGCCGATGTAAGTCGGTGTCAGGGGCGGTCGACGCTGGCCGCGCGGAGTGAGTCCACCAGCGCGCGGATCGCCCCAAAGTAGGTCGCCCGGTCTTCACGAAAGGCGAGCATGTGCCCGCCCTTGACGCTCACGAAGCGTTTGGGGTGGGCGGCGGCGGCAAAGACCTGCTCCCCGTGCTGGAACGGGATGATGTCGTCCGACGGGGAGTGCAGGTACACCTTCGGGAGCGTGAGCGCCGCGACCTTGTCGATCGACGCGAAGCGCTGGCTGGCGATCGCCCGCACCGGGAGCCAGGGGTAGAGTTCCGCCCCGCGATCCGGCACGGAGGTGTAGCCTCCCTCGATCACGAGCCCCGCCGCCGGGACCCGGGTCGCGAGTTCCGTGGCCACGCCGCTGCCTAACGAATGCCCGAACAGGATCACCCGCTCCGGCCGGACCCCCAGGGAGTCGACCAGGTAGCGGTAGGACGCCTCGGCGTCGGCATACAGGCCGCGCTCCTCGGGCACCCCGGCGCTTTCACCAAAGCCGCGATAGTCAAAGGCCAGGAGGTTGAGCCCGGTCGCCGTGGCGTACGCGTAGAACTCCGGTCGTTCGCCGTAGCCGATGTTGCCGTAATTCCCGTGGCACACCAGCATCCAGTAGCCGTTGTCGTTCGCGGAGTCGGCGCGGATCACCCAGGCGTTGAGCTTGGTGCCGTCGGCTGACGGATAGGTGACACTGCGGTGGTTGAGCCCCCACGCCGGGGCGGGGGCAGAGACCGCCCGTTCCGCGGGATGGTAGACCAGGTCGATCTCACTGACCTTGAGGTAGCCGATCGCCCCGCCGTAGCCCACCACGCCGAGGGTGCCAACGGTTGCCAGGAGTCGTCGCATGGGGTGGCCGGGTGAGGGGTCTGGAAAGATACGACGCCTGGCATTGTTCGGATGTGCTGGTGGCGCACCGCCGAGGCGTTATCATGGCGCGTGCCTCTTCCTGCCTCCGGTTGGGTGATGGTCCTTGGGCTCGCGATCGCCGTGGGGCTCGGGCTCGCGCTGCGCGCCCTCATGAAGCGTCGCCAGGGGCGTCCGCGTGCGTTCGGGCAGCCTGTCGAGCGTGACCGGGACGTCGGCCGTACGGACCTGCTGCGCCACGCCCGCGCAGGACTGGAGCCGCAGGCGTACCACGATGAGCAGGTGTGGCGCGACCTGGACCTGACCCTGGTGCTGGGGGGCCTGGATCGCACGCACTCGTGGATCGGGCTGCAGTGCCTGCGGGATCGGTTGTCGCGGCGCGACGCCTCCGCAGCCGACCTGCGGGCACTCGACGCCGAAGCCTCGTTCATGGTCGACGCGGCGGCGCGTCGCGCATGGTATGCCGACCGGCTCGACCCGCTCGGCGAGTGGAGCGCGGGAGCACTGGCCGGGCTGTTCTGGGGCGCGCTGCCACCGACGCCGTGGTTCCGTCCGTGGCTCTTGGTGTTGAGCTGGGCCATGGTCGCCGCGCTGGTCGCCACCGTGCTGAAGCCCGCGTGGTTCGTGCTCATCATCGCAGTTGCGAGCGTGAACCTCGCGGTGAAGTCGGTGCTCAAGCAGCGGATCGAGCCGTGGCTGCCGGCGATGCGTTCGCTGCCCGACTTCCTGCGGGTGACCACGACCTTCGCGCACGCCGACGACACGGCGCTGGCGGGTCCGCTGGATGAGCTGCGCGCGGCATCGCCGACGATCCGGTCGCTCCGCGGGGCGGTGCGCTGGGCGCGACTCGACGCGGGCGGGGATTCGGCGATCGCCGGCACGGCGGCGGAATTCTCGCAGGTGATGCACGAGTTCCTGAACCTCGCGTTCCTGCTTGACGTCAATGGCTTCTACAGCGTGGCACGGCGGCTGGACCGGGATCGCGAGATGATCCGTCGTGCGTTCCTGGCCATCGGACGCATCGACATGGCCATCTCCCTCGCGTCCGTGCGGGTGTCGACGACGTGGACGCGTCCTGCCCCAGGGTCACCGCGCACACTCCGGGTTCAAGGTCTCGTGCACCCGCTCGTGGCAGAGCCGGTGGGGACCGACGCCGTGATTGCCGACCGCAGCTGGCTGGTGACCGGGTCCAACATGTCGGGGAAGTCGACCTTCCTGCGGGCCCTCGGGGTGGGGGCCGTGATGGCACAGTCGTTAGGCATGGTGTTCGCCCGGCGATGGGAGGGGCCGTCGGTCCGGGTCCTCACGTCCATCGGCCGGTCCGACGCCGTGGCCGAGGGGACGTCGTACTACCTCGCCGAGGTGGAGCGGATCAAGGTGTTGCTGGACGCCGCCGCCGCGGCCGACCCCTGCCTGTTCCTCCTGGATGAATTGTACCGGGGCACCAACACGCCGGAGCGTGTAGCGGCGGCGCTGGCCGTCCTCGAGCACCTCGACCGTGCGCCGCATGTCGTGGTCGTGGCGACGCACGACCTCGAGTTGCTGCATTGGCTCGCCGGCCGCTACGAGAGCTGGCACTTCCGCGAGGAGGTGACGAGCGGCGGGTTGACCTTTGACTACCGGCTGCGGCCCGGGGGCAGCTCAACGCGCAATGCGCTCGCGTTGCTGGAGGTGATGGGATACCCGGCCCCGCTCGTCGCGCGTTCGCGGGAGGTCGTGGGGCAGCCCCCGCCTCAGGTTGTGTCGGGACGCTCCGTGACCGGCGCCGCGGACGGCGCGGGAAGCGGGGGCCAGTCGCCGCCGCCAGCTTCCCGCGCGAGCAACTCCTCCACCGACGCGTAGCGGTAGATCACCGGTGCGCCCTGGGCCGGGAGGCCTCCGGTGTCTGCGGTCGGACCGTAGTTGGAGTACAGGGCACGGCCCAGCATGCGCAGGTACGCCGTCAACTGGCCGCGATGGTGCGACGTGTGCGAGATGCGGCGCATGAGGACCCACGCCCGGCTTCGCGGTTCCCCGAAGAACAGCGTCCGGCCGGCGAACCAATCGTTGTCCCGTTCGCCTACGGCCGCCACGCGCCGCGCCGAGGC
>JAEUJL010000869.1 GCA_016794835.1 Gemmatimonadota bacterium
GGAAGGTTCACGGACGGAGCCACCGAAATGACCGAAGACGACAACGAATCCCCCGAGGGGCCTGACGGACGCGCGAGTCGCCGTGCCTTCCTGGGCATGGGCGCGGCGGCGGTCGCGACAACGGCCGTGGCCACCCGCGCCGTGGAGGCACAGCAACCTCCCCGTCGGCGCGCCGACATCGGGACGGTCACGGACCGGCTCGGCCAGCAGGCCCACTGGCGATCGACCGAGTTGCGGCTGTTGCGGCGCATCACGATGGGGATCACCCCGGCGGAGGTGGCGCGCATCGGCCAGCTGGGGTTCACCACCTACCTCGAGGAACAGCTCAACGCCGGGTCAATCGACGACACGGCGAACGAGGCGGCGCTCCAGGC
Source organism: Gemmatimonadota bacterium (assembly GCA_016794835.1). Lineage (GTDB taxonomy): Bacteria > Gemmatimonadota > Gemmatimonadetes > Gemmatimonadales > Gemmatimonadaceae > RBC101. The sequence goes on from JAEUJL010000869.1 coordinate 375, forward strand.
CCGTTACCCGGCCTTCTACTTCACGCAGGCCCAGCTGCTGGCGCGGGACGCCGTCTTCTGGGAGCAGTGTTCGCGGCCGATCATGCGCGCCGTGATCGAACGGGCGGTGACCTCACCGCGGCAGCTCGAGCAGCGCATGGTCGAGTTCTGGGCGGACCACTTCAACATCCCGCTCTCGACACCGCGCGTGGTGGACTATCGCGACGTGATCCAGCGGCATGCCCTGTCGACCTTTGGCGACCTGGTCCGGGCCAGCATGCGGAGCACGGCCATGCTCATCTACCTGGACCAGGTGTGGAACACGAAGTACGGCATCAACGAGAACTATGCGCGGGAGTTGATGGAGCTGCACACCGTCGGTTGGGATGGCGGGTACACGCAGGCGGACGTGAACGCGCTTGCCCGCGTGCTGACCGGGTGGACGATGGACAGCAACCGCAATTTCCAGTACCGCGCGGACTACCATGACTTCGGGGCGAAGGTGGTGATGGGGCAGGTCTTCCCGGCGCGGCCGCCGGCGGTCGGCACGGCGGGGATGGATGAGGCGATGAACTTCGCCGAGTACCTGATCCGGCACCCGGCGACGGCCCGGTTCGTGTCCACCAAGCTGCTGAAGTGGTTCATCCGGCCGGACCCGACGCCGGCGCAGGTGACCGCGGCCACGCAGGCCTTCACGTCGTCGAACGGCGACATCAAGACCGTGCTGCGCGCGATCCTGACGCCCGCGAACCTCGCGACCGCGCCGGCAAAGCTGAAGCGTCCCTTCCACTACTACGTCTCGGTGGTGCGCGGGACCGGGGCCGTGCTCGATGCCTGGCCGGATCCCACCCAATGGGACGGCGTGACGGGGCACCTGTGGGACAATGCCCACGCACCGTTCAGCTGGCAGACGCCGGATGGCTTTCCGGACAAGGCAGATTACTGGGCCGGCCTGATGGTGAACCGCTGGAACGCGGTGTCCTCGATCCTGGGCAACTGGTCCGGGAACACGCCAGGGCGTTACCCCCGGTTTGTCCCCTCGCTCTACCTGGGCACGCCAACGCCCGCCGGCGTGGTGGCCGAGATCGACCGCCGGATGTTCGCCGGCGAGATGTCGCCCGCGTTGCGAAGCGAGCTGCTGGCCTCGTTTGGGGGGTCCCCCACGGCGAATGCCACCCAGGCCACGCTGGCGGTCCACCTGGCCGCCTGCTCCCCCGACGCGCAGTACTACTGACCCCGACGAGGCTCCATGACCGATTCCCATGACACGTGCGGGTGTGGCGAGTATCGAGCGCTGTCGCGGCGTGGCTTCATGGCGACCGCG
>JAEUJL010000872.1 GCA_016794835.1 Gemmatimonadota bacterium
CTTGAAGCGGCGTCCCTCGAGGAGGAACGACTCGCCCGGCGACTCCTCGGTCCCGGCGAGCATCGACCCCATCATCACGCACGACGCACCGGCGGCGAGTGCCTTGACGATGTCCCCGGAGTACTTGATCCCGCCGTCGGCGATCACCGGAACGCCGTCAGCGCCCTCGACCGCGTCCATGATGGCGGTGAGCTGCGGGACGCCAACCCCGGTGACCACACGTGTGGTGCAGATGGACCCCGGCCCCACCCCGACCTTCACGGCATCCACCCCGCGCGAGACGAGGGCCGCAGCCCCGGTACGCGTGGCGACGTTCCCCACCACCAGCTGGATGTCCGGCAGCGCCTCGCGCACCCGTGTGGTGGCCTGCAGCACCCCCTCCGAGTGGCCGTGCGCCGTGTCGATGACCAGGACGTCGACCCCGGCATCCACGAGGGCCCGGGCGCGGTCCAGCACATCCCCCCCGGCGCCTAACGCGGCGGCGCACCGCAAGCGCCCGTGCTCGTCCTTGTTCGCGCCGGGATACTGTTTGCGCTTGTGGATGTCCTTTACGGTGATCAGGCCGCGGAGGCGATACTCCCCGTCGACCACCGGGAGCTTCTCGATGCGATGGTCCGCCAGGATCCGCTCGGCGTCATCGAGGGTCGTGCCCTCGGGGGCCGTGACCAGGTCCTTGGCCGTCATGACCTCGCGAATCGGCTGCTGCAGGTTGCGCTCGAATTGCAGGTCGCGATTGGTGATGATCCCGACCAAGCGGCCGGATGCATCCACGATGGGGACCCCGGAGATGCGGAAGCGCTGCATCAGGGCGACCGCCTCGCGCAGGAGGGCGTCCGGGGAGAGCGTGATGGGATTGAGGATCATCCCGCTCTCCGAACGCTTCACCCGATCGACTTCGGCGGCCTGGCGATCGATCGACATGTTCCGGTGGATCACGCCGATCCCGCCCGCGCGCGCCATGGCGATGGCCATCTCCGATTCGGTGACGGTGTCCATCGCGGCCGAAACGAGCGGCACGTTGAGCGGGATGCCGCGCGTGAACCATGAGGAGGTCTCGACCTCCTTCGGGTGCGTCAGCGAGTGGCGGGGAGTGAGCAGCACGTCATCGAACGTGAGTGCCGCGTCAACACGAATCCGGGCCGAGGGCGCGGGAGGGGCGCCGTTGGTCCCGCTACGCAAAGGCCCGCGTTCCACCTGGGGTGGGCTCGCGGGCCGGTCGGAAGAACGAGATGAGGTTGCCATAGCGAAAGCTAGGCTGGGCACGACCTCACCTCAAGCGGGCGCCCCTCCGGCGGGCGGGGGCTCCGGCGCCGCCGTCGGTTCCGTGGCCTCCGGCGTCGCGGGCTTCGTCGCACTGGTGGCTACGGACACAATGTCGCTGGCGACAGACTTCCCCGCCGCGGCGACGCCGTTGAGGACGCCCACGGCCTTGTTCAGGAGGCCCATGGTCTCCGAGATCGCCGTCGCCGAGACCTTCCCGGCCCGCAGCGTGTCCTCCACCCCCTCGGTGAACCGGGAGAACAACGAGCCAACGGAGGTCGACTCCTTGGTCCCGTGGCGGGATGCCACAAACTCCACGTAGTCGAGCAGCTGGTAGGCCTTCTCGTCGGTCAGCGTGTCGAGCTGCCGCATGAGGCGGTCGCGAAGGTGCGGAGAGAGTGCCATGGGAAATCCGGCCCGGCCGGCGATGAATGAAGGGGTCGCGTGCGGTCCTACGGGCCGGTGCCACCGGCGGTTCCG
>JAEUJL010000191.1 GCA_016794835.1 Gemmatimonadota bacterium
ACCAGCATGCCGGCCACGTTCGACGCCTCAACCACCGGCTTGCCGGTGAACATCTCGTAGCCCACGAGCGCGAGGGCATACAGGTCACTGCGTCCGTCGATCGTCGGCTCGCCCGACGCCTGCTCCGGGCTCATGTACCGCGGACTCCCGAGGATCATCCCGGTCCCGGTCATCCGGCCATCGCCCTCGAGGGCGCGCGCGACCCCAAAGTCGGTGAGCATCGCGCGTCCGGTCTCCCGGTCGAGGAGGATGTTCTCCGGCTTCACGTCCCGGTGGACGATGCCGCTGGCATGGGCATAGTCGAGCGCGAGCGCCAACTCGTGGAGGATCCGCTCCGCGCGGGCGGGGTCGACGCGTCGCTCCCGCGTGAGGAGGTCCCGCAACGATTCCCCGGGCACCAGCTCCATCACGAAGTAGAGCATCCCCCCCGCCTCGCCGGCCGAGTAGACCGCCACGATGTTGGGGTGCCGCAGCTTGGCCACCGTGCGCGCCTCGAGCAGGAACCGATCGCGCAACTGCGGATGGGTCGCGACATCGCCCGCAATGACCTTGATGGCCACCGGCCGGTCGAGCGTGACATCTCGCGCGCGGAAGACACTGCCCATCCCACCCTGCCCCAGGAGCCCCTCGATGACGTACTGGCCACCGAGGCTGCGTTGCAGGGCCTCGCGGATCGGGTCGGATCGGGTGGCGTCGCTCAAATCGTCCTCACTCCTGGGCGGCCCAAAAGCCGCCGTGTTCCCTGGGGCCGGGCACGCTGGCAACGTTACCCACCGCCACCGGTCGGCGCTACCTTGGACCCCATGTTCCGATCGGCCCTGACCCACTGGCGCCGCGCCGGTGGTCGCCCCCCGGCCCTGCTCCTCGCCGCCCTCCTGGTAAGCTGCGTCCCGGCAGGCACCCGTGACCTCGCCGTCGAGGCACCAGGGGTCGCTCCCTCGGGCATGGTGTGGATCGCTGGCGGCACCTTCGCCATGGGAGACGACGGCCCCTTCGCCCTGCCGCATGAGCAACCGGTGCACGAGGTCTCGGTGGATGGCTTCTTCATGGACGTCGCCCCGGTCACGAATGCGCGCTTCGAAGAGTTTGTCCGCGCCACGGGCTATGTGACGATCGCCGAGCGCGCCCCGGATGTGGCCGCCCTGCTGCAACAACTCCCACCCGGCACCCCGCCCCCGGCCCCCGAGCTGCTGGTCCCCGGGTCGGTGGTCTTCACTCCAACCAGCACGGTGGTGGACCTGCGCGACGTGTCACAATGGTGGCGGTGGACGCCGGGGGCGAACTGGCGTCATCCTCTGGGGCCGGACAGCGACCTCACCGGCCGTGCGGCGTTCCCCGTGGTGCACATCGCCTGGGACGATGCCGTGGCTTTCGCCACCTGGGCGGGTGGCCGGCTGCCGACCGAAGCCGAGTGGGAATACGCCGCGCGCGGAGGGCTCTCACGCGCCGCACATGCGTGGGGTGACGCGGCGCATGACACAACCTCGCCGCAGGCCCACATCTATCGCGGCACCTTCCCCACGCACCCGGCGGAGCCGGTGGCCGTCGGAAGCTACGCAGCCAACGGGTACGGGTTGCACGACATGGCCGGCAACGTCTGGCAGTGGACCAGTGATTGGTATCGCCCGGATACCTACACGCGCCGTGCATCCTCGCGCCCGGTGGTGAATCCGGCCGGCCCGGCAACCCCGCTCGATCCGCGCGACGGGCTCGAGGCCACGCGGGTGATTCGCGGCGGGTCCTTCCTCTGCAATGACGCCTACTGTCGCGGCTATCGGGTGAGCGCGCGGGGCACCGGGGCACCCGACACCGGGGCCTCCCACATCGGCTTTCGTATCGTGATGACCCCCGATCACTGGCGCGCACGCGCAGCGCGCGCTGGCTCCCCGGCGGGAACACCGCTACCGGTGGGTCGTGGGCCGTAAACGAAATCCGGCCAGCAGCAACAAGACGCTGGACCCCGGATCTTCCCTCGCTGACGCTCGGTCGTCCGGGGAACGTGCTACATGACCTTTCCTTGCGGTCGACTAGGTAGAGCTCCCGGTGGGCGGGTGCAACGCCTGGTCCACTTCACGTTGTGCCGCGGCGAGCCGCTGCAGGTCGTCGCCAATCCGCCGGGCGTCACCCATCAACGTCGTGAGCGGCGCGAGGTCGCTGGATCCCGCGTGAATGCGCAGCAGGTCGAGGCGAATCCCCTCGAGCGCCGCAACGCTGTCGGCGAGGTGCTGCTTCGCGGCCGCGCGCCGCGCCGCGAGGAGCTCCACGCCATCCCCGGCCGGAGCCATCGCCGCCAGCACCCCAAGCTCGGCCCGCGCGTCTGCCGCCCGGGCCTCGAGGGACCGGACGATCGCCGGCAGTTCGTCCAGCTGCGTCCGGAACGCCGGCGGGAGGGCTGCGTACAGGTCGCCGGCGGCCACGCCTAACGCGACCTCGGTCGCACGGAACGCCCCCTCATCGACCGCACGCGAGTGCTCCGGTGCCCCGAATCGGCGGGCGAACCACTGGCCCACCCGGCTGTTCCAGAGCCGGTCGCGCACCCCGGCCTGCCACCACCGACGCACGCGGTTGGGAATGAACTGGACGTCGAGCGCGTTGCTGGCGGCCCCGAGCCCCATGGTCGTGAGCACGGGGGCCAGGATGAGGAACAGCGGCCCGCGGTTCTCATGGATCACCCCGAGCAGCAGGAGCACGAAGGTGACGCCGAGCCATGCAGCCGAGGCCACGGTCGCGAGGCGCAGGGGACGGTGAAAGGGAGGCTCGGGCGCCTTCTGGTCCGCCGCCTCCACGTCGTCGCGCTCGCGTCGCGCCACGTCGATCGCCGTCCGCAGGTCCGCCAGCGAGAACCCCGCCCTGAACTGCTTGTATCCCTGGTTGAGGTGGTAGCCAACGATCGGGATGATCGGCAGCGAGGCAATCGACGCGAGGAGGGGGATGTCGGCGAACCCGGCCGGCCGGCGTCCGGCCAGCCAGATCACGAGGTTCACCAGGGTCAGCGTCCCGAACAGGCCCATCCACGCCATGTAGGGAACCAACAGCGGATTGCGCGCCGCGAGCCAGGCGCGAAGCCCGGGCGGAAGCTCCGGCCGCGGGGGCGCGGGCGCGAGCGCCGCCGCCAGCGCCTCGCCATCGCTGAAGCGAAGGGCAGGATCCAGCGCGAGGCAGCGATCGATCGCGGAGCCGAACGCGGGCGGGAGTCCCGGGGCCGCCTCCAGCACACTCGGCGCCCGCGGCGCGGGGCGGGAGGGGTCGCGCAAGCGCGGCGCGGTTCCCGGGAGCCTGCCACTCACCGCCAGGTGCCCGACCACGCCTAACGCGTACAGGTCACTCCGGCCGTCCAGCGGCTCACCCGCCGCCTGTTCCGGGCTCATGAACTGGGCCGTCCCCATGACCTGCCCTTCGTCGCCCGCCTCGGAGTCACCTTGCGCGATCCCGAAGTCGCTGACCATCGCCCGCCCGGTCTCGGCCTCCAGGAGGATGTTGTCGGGCTTCACGTCCTTGTGGATGACCCCGCGCCCGTGCGCGTAGGCGAGGGCCCAGGCGACCTCCCGCATGATCCGCATGGCGTCTGCCGGAGGGAGCGGGCCACGCGCTCGCAGGCGTTCGCCGAGCGTCTCTCCCTTCACGTAACTCATCACGAAGAAGACGAACCCGCGCACGTCACCGACGCGATGGATGGGGACGATATGGGGATGCGAGAGCCCGGCGGCGGTCCTTGCTTCCCGGAGGAAGCGCTCGCGCGCTGTCGGGTCGAGTGCAAGGTGCGCCGGGAGCAACTTGATGGCGACGTCCCGATCGAGCTGCACATCGCGGGCGAGGTACACCACCCCCATCCCCCCACGCCCGAGCTCACGGACCAGTGAGTATTCACCGGCCAGGGCCGCCTGAAAGGCGAGGAACTCTTCCGAGTGTGCCGTCATCTGCGCGCCCGGGGAACGCGTTCGGCTCGGCCGGTGGCCGGCGCTTCAAAGTCCGCTGGTCCACTACCCAGCGCCTGAGTCTCCTCCGTCCCCAGCTCTCCAGTCTCGCGGTCTTCAGCCCGGCGGGCGATGAACAAGGTGGCGGCGGCAGAAGCGCTGCTCAGCGCCACGAAAACGGGGGCGATGGCCGAGATGACGAACCCTGTCGAGTGCGCAGACCCCTCCGTGCTGGCGAGACCGATCGCCACGAGAAGGAAGGGGAATAGAACCAGTAACGCGCCACCAACGGCTCCCCAAGCGACGAATTGTGCCGTTGACAGGTCCTTGAAGTGAATTCTCCTCGCGGCCACGCCCACCACACCGGCAAAGAAGAGCCCCGCGAAGAACCCGGGGATGGCCATCGCCGGCAATGGGGCATCCATGACCTTGAGGAAACTGCCGAACGGATGCCAGGGCAGCAGGGTGGACGCGCCAATGCCGATTCCCGCGACCGCCCAGCCGGCCGCCCATGTCAGTCCCGTTCCCACAGCGCCCCGAAGTCTCCTAGCCCATCTCATCATCTCTGGCCTCGCCCACGAGCCAGCGCCCGGGGTAAACTTTGCAATGCAAAGTACTCTGGACACGCCACGCCGGCAACCCTTGCCCGGCTCCCGCGACGCCGACGCAGCGGCAGCCGCGGACTTCAGGAAGGCACGGGAATCAGCGACACCGCCCTGCCGCGCCACCGGCGAGATACAGGGCGTTCGGCGCATCCGAACGCGCCGTCACGATGTCGGGACGTCCGTCCCGATTGATGTCCCCCACGGCGATGCCATACACCGTCCCCGCCCCGTCGCCGAAGTCCACCGGCGAGAACGTGCCGTTCCCTCGATTGAAGTACACCCTCGCGGGGGCCTTCACGTTCCCGACCACAAAGTCCGTTCGGCCGTCGCAGTCGAGATCAGCGACCGTGAGCGCATACGGAATGATCGCGGTGTCCCCGATGGGGGTTGAGGGATCGAAGGTCCCGTCCCCGCGGCCGCGATAGATCGCGATCCCCTTCCGCTCATCGATCGCGACGACGTCCAATCGCCCATCCCCGTCCAGGTCAGCCGACTCGGCAATGCGCACCTCCGCATCCGGCGGCCCGAACGGCAGGGCGCGCAACGCCGCCAGGTTCGCCGACCGCGCCCCCAGGTAGAGCCGACTCTGGCCACCATTCCGGTGGGGCACCAGCAGGTCCGGAAAGCCGTCGCCGTTGAAGTCCGCCGCCGTGATCGTCGTGGACGGCTCGGTCGCGAACGGGATGCACGCCCCGTCGAACCGGCCGCCCCCTGCGTTCAGGCAGATATAGTTCGCCCCCGCGGTTCGCCCATAGCGATTCGCGGCGATGATGTCGGGACGACCGTCGCCGTTCATGTCGGCGATGGTGGCGTTGCGCATGGGCCATTCCGGCTGGCCGTAGGTCGAGCCGACGGTAAACCGGCCGCGGCCGTCATTCAGGTAGACGAGCTTTGGACTCGGCGCATCGTTGCTGATCACCACGTCGAGATCGCCGTCGGCGTCCAGATCGACCAGGCGCCCGGAGTACGACTTGTCCGACGCCACACCGAGGTCATGGACCGCGGTGAACCCACCCTTGCCGTCTCCCAGCATCACCTTGTCGACCAGCGGCCAGTGCCGCCCCTTGGCGAGCACCACATCCAGGAGGCCATCCCCGTTCAGGTCGCCGATCGACGCGTTCGCCGAGGTCTCGGAGCTGGTCTCCAGCAACACCACGCGATCGTAGCGCGGCAGGTCGCCGGGTGGCTGAGCGGCGGCACCATTCCAGGGGAGCGCCGAGGTCATCGCCAGGAGTGCCACCCACATTCGTCGTCGCATGCCGATCCTCGATGGTCGTCACGCGAAAGCTAGGCCGCGCTCCTGATGGGAGCCATGACGTGGCCCGGTCAGGCCGGGGCGATGTGGCGACGGGACACCTGCGCCAGGGTCGTCGTCCCGCTCTGCATCATCGTGAGCTCGAACTCCTTCCGGAGGATCGCCAACACGGCCTCCACCCCCTCCTGGCCAAAGGCCCCCAGCCCCCACACATAGGGGCGCCCGATCCCCACCGCCGTCGCGCCTAACGCGATCGCCTTGAATACGTCCGTCCCCCGTCGAAAGCCCCCATCGCAGATCAGCGGGATCCGGCCACGGACCCCCTTCACGACCTCCGGCAGTGAGGTGATCGTCGCCCGCCGGGAATTCTCGGCCCGACCGCCGTGGTTCGAGACGAAGAGGCCATCGACCCCATGCTTCACGGCGAGGGCGGCGTCCTCCTCGGTCACGATCCCCTTGAGCAGCACCTTCATCCGGGTGCTTTGCCGCAGGCGATCCACAAACTCCCAGGTCGGCGTCCCCGCCTCGCGCTGCGGCGGGAGGGAGTCGTAGCCATTCAGCATCGGCTTGCGCCGGTTGTCCCGGTCATCGAGGCGCCCGGTCAGGCCGGGGAGCGGCGGGCCCCCGAGGTGACAGCGCGTGCACTCGCGCGTGTCCTTGCGCGACTCCCGCAACAGGGTGAGCCGGTTGCTCCCCGCCAGCAGGTCCACCGTGAACACGACGGCCGGCGCCCCGGCTCGCTCGGCGCGCTGCACCATCTGTTTTGTCACAGACCAGTCGGGCTGGTGGTACAGCTGGAACCAGACCGGGCCACCCCGCTCGGCGATCGCTTCCTCGATGGAAGTGGTCGCGACCGTCGACAGCACCATCAGGTGGTCCTTCGCCCGCGCCGCCCGGGCCACCGCGACTTCCCCCTGCGCGTGAAAGGCCTTCTGGCTCGCCACGGGATTGATCACGATGGGCGTCGGGTACTTTGTGCCGTAGAACGACAGGCTCGCGTCGATGCGACTCACGTCGATGAGGCGGCGGGGGTTGAGCACCCACCGATCGAATCCGGCGCGGTTCGCCGCGATCGTGGCATCGTCATCCGTGCCGCCGGCCAGGTATCCCCAGTGCGCGACGGGGATGGCC
>JAEUJL010000223.1 GCA_016794835.1 Gemmatimonadota bacterium
GTCGGGATCCCGCGAATCTCGAACGACTGGCTCGTGGCGGGCGCGTGGTCCGTGTTGAGCTTGGCGACCAGCGCCTTCCCCACGTTCTTCGCCGCCAACTCATCCACCGCCGGCGCCATCATCTTGCACGGACCGCACCAGTCCGCGTAGAAGTCGACCAGCACCGGCACCTGCGCATCGGCGATCGTCCGCGCAAACGAATCCTCGAACAACGTGTACGGGCGGTCGATCAGGATGAACCGGCCGCACTCCCCGCATTTCGGCCGTTCTGAGGCACGGGTCGGGTCCACGCGGTTCCAGGTCTGGCAAAACTGGCAACGAAGGGTCACGGACATGGGGCGGGGAATCGGGATACGGGGAAAATGGACGCCGGCGGCCCCGGTTCCAGTGGGGCTTACCCGACCCGCGTCCGACACTCCCCCGACACCCGCCCGGACCGATTACCTTTCGGCCCGTTCAGGGGCGGTAGCTCAGCTGGGAGAGCACCTGGTTTGCAACCAGGGGGTCGCCGGTTCGATCCCGGTCCGCTCCATCGTGGCGCCCGGTTCCCGACAGGGGGCCGGGCGCCTTTCACTGCACGGCTGGCGGCCGAGCCGGCCGTGCCCCCAACTTCGGCCACCATGACACCACCTCGTGTGGGGGACGCCGCCCCCGACTTCACCCTCCGGTCGACCGGCAAGGACCCCGTCACCCTCTCCTCGTTCCGGGATCGGAAGCACGTCCTCCTGGCCTTCTTCCCGTTCGCCTTCTCCGAGGTGTGCACCGCGGAGTTCTGCGAGATGCGGGACAACTGGGACCAGTTCGCCACGGCCGACCTCGAGGTCTTCCCCATCTCGGTCGACTCACACCACGCCCTGCGGGAGTTCAAGGCCAAGCACGGGATGCAGGCCACCCTGCTGTCCGACTTCTCGCGCGAGGTCTCGGCGGCCTACGGGACGCTGTTCGGCAACGCCGGCTTCTCGAACCGGGCGTACGTGCTCATCGACAAGGCCGGGGTGATCCGCTGGCGGTTCGTCGAGGAGACGCCTGGGACGCGACGCGAGAGCGCTGAACTCCTCGCCGAGATCGCGAAGCTCGCGTGACCGACCCGATCGAGCTGCTCGCCCGGGACGACAAGTGGTTCCTCGGCTGCGGGGACGGGATCATCTTCGCCCCGCCGTTCCCCGCATGGCTCGATGCGCCCGGATTCTGGGACGAGGGCACGGTCTATCAATACCAGGTCGGGCCACTCTTCACGGTGACCTGGCTCGATGCGGACGGCCGCGAGCGCCCGATGCGGATGACCGGTCGGCGATGGACGCCGGCGGAGTTGACGGTGACGTACGACCTGGGCGGGGGGATCACGGCGCGCGAGGTGCGCTCGGTGCATCCGCGGGGGATCTTCGCCTCGGAGTGGACGGTGGAGGGGGCCGGGGCGACGGTGCTGAACGCCGTGGCGTGGACCGTACAGGACACGCGAGGGCTCGATGTCGCGGCCACGACCTTCGACGGATCGCTGGGCTTCACCCGGCGCGTCAGCGACCGCCGCGAGGTCCCCATCGACCTGCGGTGTGAACTCGCGGTGCTGGGCGAGGCGACGAGCTGGTCCGCCACGCTCTCCGAACGCAGTGCGCTGCAGCCCCATTGGCGCTACACGCCGTTTGGGGAACTGTGGGAGCTGGATCGCCTGCCGTCTCGCGTGCGCCTGGAGGGGATCACCACCGACGGCCTGCTCTACGCGGCCGTGCATGCCCGGGTCGCGGCCCCCCTCCCGGTGCGACAGGTCGGCTTCGCCATGCGCGTGCGGCCGCAGGAGGACCCGCGCCAGCCGGGACGCCGGGCCACCCCGTTAGGCATGGCCGCGATCCGCCAGGGCGGGGGGCCCACCCCCACCTCGGTGCCGGCGATCGTCGCGAACCGCCCGATCCCCGCGCCCTCGCTGGCGCGGGCGACGCGGCGGCGCTGGCGTGAGTTCTTCGAGTCGGTGCCGCAGTTCCGGTGCTCGGACCCCTACCTCGAGCGGTACTACTACTACCGGTGGTACGGCCTCTTCCTGAACAGCATCCAGGGGGAGGTGGGGAACTACCAGTGGCCGACGGTCTGCGAAGGAATCGGCTTCTTCCACATGCCGATCACCTACAGCGCGCAGTGCCATGTGCGCGAGTTGCGCTGGCGGCATGACCCGGCGCACGCGCAGGGTGTGCTGCGCACGATCTTCGACCACCAGAAGCCCAACGGCGCCTTGCATGGGCGGGTGTACGTGAACCACCTGCAGGGCACCGATTTCTACCACGCCAACTGGGGCGATGCCTTCGAGGCCCTGGATACCCTGCGCCCCGACGAGGACTTCACGGCCCAGCTGTATCCGTCGCTCTCCGCCCACGCGGAGTGGCTGGTGACCACGCGCGACCGCGACGCCACCGGGATGTTTGACGTCGTGGACCAGTACGAGACGGGGCAGGAGTACATGTCGCGCTACCAGGCCGTGGATGCCGGGGCCGACTCGTACGGATGGGAGAACCGGATCCGCCTGAAGGGGATCGACGTCACCGTCTACGCCTACGCGCTGTTCCGCGCCCTGGAGCGGCTGGCGCCGCGGGTCGGGCAGCCCGGGGAGGCGCGACATTGGGGCGGGTACGCGGCGCGCACCGCCCGCGCCGTGCGGGAGCGCATGTGGGATCCCACGCGGCAGATGTTCTCCGACGTGGATCCGCGCACCGGCCGGCGCACCGAGGTGGCCGCCGCGGTCTGCTTCTATCCGTACTTCACCGACCTCGCGACCGAGGAGCACCTCCCGGGGCTGGCGGCGAACCTGCTCGACCCGGCGCGGTTCTGGACAAACTATCCCGTGCCTTCCTCGGCCCTCGATGACCCGCTGTTCTCGGCCACCGCGGAATGGAAGGGCAAGCGCCACGTCTGCCCGTGGAATGGGCGGGTGTGGCCAATGACCAACAGCCACCTGGTCGAGGCACTCGGCCGGTGGGCCACGCCCGAGCGCCCGGAGCTGCGCGCGGCGGCGGCGCACCTGCTGCAGCGGTTCGTCCACATGATGTTCCACGAGGGCGACCTGCAGCGGCCCAACTGCTACGAGCACTACAACCCACATACCGGCGCGGCGTCGGTCTATCGCGGCATCGACGACTACCAGCACTCCTGGGTCGTGGACCTCATCATCCAGTATGTGGCCGGCGTGCGCCTGTCCCCCACTGAGGTGACCATCGATCCGTTGCCGTGCGCGGTCGAGTCGATCGCCCTCACGGGGGTGCGCATCGATGGACGCGACCTGACGGTGCTCGGGGAAGGTGGGCTCCTCACGGCGACGTTCGGCGAGGTCACGCACCTGGGGCGCGTTGGGGAGCCCATCGTCTTCCCACGGTAGGGGCATGCGGGTTCTGCTCTGGATCCCGCCGGACGACGCGGAAGGGGCCGCGACGGTCCCCTGGTGCGCCGCGAACGGGGTGGAGGCGGAGCTGCTCTCTCCTGGGTCCCCCATCGATCCGGAGGCTGTCGTGTGGGTGCACGCGGGGTCGCGCGTCCCTGACTCGGGACGGGACCTCGAGCGCGCGCTCGCCGAGCACGTGGCGCGAGGGGGGACGGTCGTCCTGACCCTGCTGGCGACCCCGATCGCACAACGGATCGGCGCACCGGGACCGACGCCGGAGGTTCAGGGTCCCTCCCCGTGGCGACACCAGGACGACCCGCGCTGGCCCGCGGCCTTTCGCGAGTGGCCAGGTTATCCGCACATCCGTGGCATGCAGGGATACGGCCCACACCCGCTGTTCCGCGGGCTCGAGCAGGGGACGTTCACCTGGATGGCGCGCGAGGGGGACCTGGTGGCCGGGACCGGCTACCGCCGACCGCTCTGGCCGGAGGGAGGGGTGATCGGCGTCGATCGATCCTACGTGCACCTGGATGCCGACGACGTCGTCGCGTGGGAGTATGGCGTCGGCGAGGGCGCGATCCGCTGTGTCGGTGCGCACCTCTGCCTGACGAGTGGCGACCCGCTGCTCCATGCGCAGCGGGACACCGTGTTGTGCAACCTGCTGTCGCCGCAGTGGGGATCCGCTGAGCGGGTATGGTGGCCCTCGGCGCGTGGCCACCACGCGGCCGTGATCCCGGTGCCCGCGCCACGGCCGCTGCCCGCGCTCGGCGAGGCCCCCGTCGCCGACCCGGCCATCCGGGCGTTCGCCGACGCCCCGTGGCCGGTCACGTTAGGCACCCCCCACGGCCTGATGACCGGCACCGCGAGGGACGGGGCCCGGGAGCTTTGGTTGCATCCGCTGTGCCTGCTCGACGCCGGGCTGGAGCTGGCCTGCACTGGCGGGGCGTTGCGGGTGCGCGAGGTGGAGGTGAGCGGTGCGCACCTGCGGCGCTGGCTCGCGTCGGACGCCGGCCCCGCATGGGTGGAGACCCTCGTAGGTGATGTGCACGACCCGGCCTGGTATTGCGAGATCGCGCCCGAGGCGCAGACCCTTGAGTCGATTGCCGTGGAGTTCCGCGTGCCGCTGCGCCTGGCCTGGCCGATGCCCTCGGCGTTGCTGTGCCCGGTGCGCGTTGAGGCGCGCGCCGACGGCGACCGGCACTCCCTCCTCGTGTCCGGGAGCGATGGACAACATCGAGTATGCATCTCGGCGGACGGCGCCGAGTCGGTGACCGTGGAGGCTGACGACGTGGCGCCACGGGTGCGGGTGGTGGCCCGGGCCGGCCAGGCGCTGCGGCTCGCGTGGCGGGCCACAGCCACCCGCCACTTCGCGCCCGTGCGTGGCCTCCCGGCCGCAGTCGCCGGCCAGGCGGCACGTGCGGCGTCGTTAGGCGCGCGCACCGTGTCCTGGCGCCACGACGACGGGGCGTTCGATGCGGGTTTTGCGTGGGCCCGGACGCGGCTCGCGAACTTCCTCACCAGCACCCTGCGCGGCCAGCGTGGGTTGGTGGCCGGATACGCCGGGACGCGGCCCGGCTGGAACCATTCACGTCCCGGCTACGCCTGGTTCTTCGGGCGCGACACCTGCTGGTGTGTCGATGCGATGCTGGCGCTCGGGATGCATGAGGAGGCCCGCACCGCGATCGACCTGCTGGCGGCGACGGCGGATGTCACCGGGAAGGTCGCCCACGAGGTGTCGACCAGCGGCGTGGTGCACTACGATGCCGCCGACGCCACACCACTCTTCGTGCGAGCCGTCGGCCAGTTCGCGGCCTGGACGGGGGACGTGGAGACGGTGCGCCGGTGGTGGCCGGCGGTGCACCGTGCGGTGTCGTTTGTGGGCGCCTGCGACCGGGATGGCGATGGCCTGCCGGAGAACGACGGCATCGGTCACGGCTGGATCGAGATGGGGCCGTTGGGCGGGGGATCGGTGACCTCGTACGTGGCCGCCTGCTGGATCGACGCGCTCGGGCGCCTGGCGGAGGTCGCGCGCCACGTGGATCCGGGTTGGGTGCCATCGCTGCAGGACAGCAGGCAGCGCGCGCTCGCGGCGCTGGAGGGGCTGCGCCTGCCTGACGGGCGCGTGGCGCTGCACCGCGACGCAGCCGGTCGCCTCGAGCCGGAGCTGACGGCACTTTCCGCGGTACCGATTGCGCTCGGTGTCGATCGCTCGTCCAGCAGGAATGACGTGCTGCGCGAACTCGCGTTGCCGCACTTCATGTCGCCGTGGGGGCTGCGGTTGATTCCCTCCGGCAGCCCGCGATACGATCCCCGCGGCTACCACTCGGGGGCCGTCTGGCCGCTCTTCACCGGGTGGGCCGCCCTGGCGGACGCCGTGGTGGGGGAGACCGATCGGGCGGTGGAGCGGCTGGGGACGATTGCGCGACTGGTCGGGGAGCGGAACCTTGGGGCCTTTGATGAGGTGTTGCATGGAGACACAGGCGAAGCGGCGGGGGTGTGCAGCGACCAGGCATGGTCGGCCGCAGCCCTGGTATCCCCGATGATGCACGGAGTGCTTGGACTCGAGCCGCATGGCTTCGGCTCCAGCTGCCGGCT
The DNA here is from genome assembly GCA_016794835.1 of Gemmatimonadota bacterium. GTDB lineage: Bacteria > Gemmatimonadota > Gemmatimonadetes > Gemmatimonadales > Gemmatimonadaceae > RBC101. The sequence continues at coordinate 5,957 of JAEUJL010000223.1, forward strand.
GCGCGTGCACGTTCCCTCGCGACTGCATGGCCTGACCCTGCGCGGGCTCCGCACGGGGAGCACCCGGTGGTCGGCGCGATGGGAGCCCGGCCAGGTGGTGGTGGAACACCTGGAGGGACCCCCGATCCACATCCACGCCGCGGCTGGCGCGGGAGTGGTCCACCTTGGGGCGACGGGCCACGGCCGCGAGCAGGGCACCCTCACCCTCGGGACGGACTGATATGGCCGGCGTTCGGCTCCAGCACCTCGTCAAGCGCTTCGCGGACGACAGCACGGCGGTCGCCGGGTTGTCGCTGGACGTGGCCCCCGGCGAGTTCCTTGTCCTGGTCGGGCCGTCAGGGTGCGGCAAGACGACGGCGTTGCGCATGATCGCCGGGCTGGAGACCCCCACGATGGGGCGCGTGCTGATCGGCGACCAGGATGTGACGGAGCTTCCGCCCGGCGATCGCGATGTGGCGATGGTCTTCCAGAACTACGCCCTCTACCCGCACTTCACGGTGCAGGAGAACATCGAGTTTCCGCTCCGCATGCGGAAGGTGGAGGCGGTCGAGCGCGGGCGCCGGGCGCGGGAGGTCGCGGAGTCGTTAGGCATCGCCGCCTACCTGGGCCGGCGTCCGGCCGAGCTCTCCGGGGGCCAGCGCCAGCGGGTCGCGCTGGCCCGGGCACTGGTGCGCGAGCCGGCCGTCTTCCTCTTTGACGAGCCGCTGTCGAACCTCGATGCCCAGGTGCGGGCGGCGACGCGCGCCGAACTGGTGCGGCTCCATCGACGCCTCGGGATCACGATCATCCACGTCACGCACGACCAGGTGGAGGCCATGTCGATGGCCCAGCGGGTGGCGGTGATGCACGAGGGCAAGCTCGA
>JAEUJL010000255.1 GCA_016794835.1 Gemmatimonadota bacterium
AGTTCGCCCCGCTTTCACGTTCGTGATGTTGATTCTCCAAGTGCTTGCTGTACAAGCACATACCATCACACTGGCGCGCTTTCACGATCGCCCTTAGTATGCGCCCCCGCGCTGGAATCCCGCCGGTCGGTCCGCACAGCCTTTCCGAACAACTTTCTTCATATACTCATCCTGCTCGTCAGGAGGATTACGCGATGCCCCTTTCCACGAAGCCCCCTGCAGGACCCATCCAGCTGAGCCAGAACGCGCTGACCGTTTTGTCGAAGCGGTATTTGATCAAGGATGCGCAGGGGACTCCGCAGGAAACACCGGAGGCGCTCTTCTGGCGGGTGTCGACGGTGGTCGCCGAGGCGGATCGGCGGTATGGCGCGTCGGAGGGGGCGGTGCAGGAGGTGGCGGACGCCTTCTATCGCCTGATGACCGAGCGTCGGTTCGAGCCGAACTCGCCGACCCTGATGAACGCGGGCCGTCCGTTGGGGCAGTTGTCGGCGTGTTTCGTGTTGCCGGTGGAAGACGCGCTCTCCAATGGGAGCAACGGCATCTATGACACGCTGCGCTCGATGGCGTTGATCCACCAGAGCGGCGGTGGCACCGGGTTCTCGTTCTCGCGGCTCCGCGGGAAGGGGTCGATGGTGCGGTCGACGACCGGTGTGGCGTCGGGCCCGATCTCGTTCATGAAGCTCTACGACGCGTCCACGGACGCGGTCAAGCAGGGCGGGACGCGTCGCGGCGCGAACATGGGGATCCTCCGGGTGGACCACCCGGACATCATGGACTTCATCACCTGCAAGGAAGACCTCACGCAGGTGACGAACTTCAACATCTCGGTCGCGGTCACCACCAAGTTCATGACCGCCCTCAAGGCCGGGGCCTCCTACGACCTGATCGACCCGTCCAACGGGAAGGTCTGCGGCCAGATGGATGCCCGCATGGTCTGGGACAAGATGATCGAGGGCGCCTGGCGCACGGGCGAGCCCGGGGTCTTCTTCATCGACGAGGCCAATCGCTACAACCCGGTCCCGCACCTCGGCGCCTACGAGGCGACCAACCCGTGCGGCGAGCAGCCGCTCCTCGCGTACGACGTCTGCAACCTCGGCTCCATCAACGTCGGGTACTACGTCACCGAAGGGCGGATGGACTGGGATGCCTTCCGTCGCGACATCCACCTGTCGACGCACTTCCTCGACAACATCATCGACGTCAACAAGTACCCCCTCCCGGAAATCGACGCGCTCTCCAAGCGGATCCGTCGCATCGGGCTCGGGATCATGGGCTTCGCCGACGCCTTGGTGCGCCTCGGCATCGCCTACGACACGGACGAGGGGGTCGAGTTCGGGCGGAAGGTGATGGAGTTCGTCGACGTCGAGTCGAAGAAGGAGTCGCAGCGGTTGGCCGAGGAGCGTGGCGCGTTCCCCGAATGGGCGCGTTCCATCTTCGGCCCCGACGAGACCTGCGCGCGTGACGCCGAGGGCAAGCGTATCCGCCCGATGCAGCTGCTCCGCAACTGCAACGTCACCACCGTCGCCCCGACCGGGACGATCTCGATCATCGCCGGGTGCTCCTCGGGCCTCGAGCCGCTCTTCGCCGTGGCGTTCATGCGCAACCAGGCCGGCGTCATGATGCCGGACGTGAACGAGGA
>JAEUJL010000302.1 GCA_016794835.1 Gemmatimonadota bacterium
ATCGTTCATCGTGTAGTACCGGATCTGGTGGACCGGTGCCGCCGTGTCCCCGCCCACCTTCAGGTACCGGTCGAAGAAGCCGATCATCTGGCGGAACTGCTCGTCGCGCGGCGGGTCGGTGGGGGTGCTGTCCGGCAGGAAGGGGTCGACATGATGCCCGCCTCCATGGCTCCACGGCCCCAGCTCCAGCTGCTGCGGATTGCTCAAGGTGAAGAACCGGCCCAGCGCCACGTTCATCGTCCCGCCGTCCTGCCACCCGATGCGCACCAGCATCGGCGTGTTGAACCGCTCGAGCCGCTCCTTCATCCCGTACGGGCTGACGTCGCGAAAGGTCAACGTCGTCCCGGGGAAGGTGTCGCGCGGGCTGGGGATCCGCCGCAGGGCCTCGAGCACGTCGTAGTTCTTTCGGGCGGCCAGGATCGCCTTGAGCTCCCGGCCACCGCGATCGTCATCGACGGGCTTGGTCCCGCCGTACACCAGGGGCAGCGCCCGGCACGCAAAACCGGTCATCCCCGCAAGGCCGCACGCGTCGCTGCGGTCCAGCATGGCGTTGAACTTCCCCCACTGCGAGATGAACGACTCGTTCAGCACGCCACCCATGAAGGCGATGTTGACCGCGGGATCGAAGTCGTCGTACAGCGGGGCGACCGCCTTCACCGCCTCGCGCCCGGTCGCCGCGAGCACCTCCGCCGTGTTCCCCTCATAGGACACGCCGTACCCACCCACGCGCCCATTGGACCACGGCTGGGCCACGATCCAGTCCACGACCTCCCCGTAGTCCTCGACCTCATCGGGTGACCACTCGATCTGCCGCGATCCCGTGGATGCGCCGCTGCCCCGCGCGTCCACCTTCACCACGGCGTATCCGGCGCTGTTGAACGCGGCGACGTCCACCTCCACCTCGCTCCCACGAGAGAACCGCATCGCCCAGCGCGCGAGGGGGCCGAGGGCCGACGCGCGCACGTACCGCGTGCTGTTCACCACGGTCGGGATCCGCGCCCCGGCCTGCAGCTCCTCCGGCAACCACAGATCGATCGCGATCTTCACCGAGTCCCGCATGACGAGATACCGCGCCGTGTTTCGCACGAGGCCCGCGGGCACGGTGCGCTCACCGGCCGTGCGCCCCGTTGCCACACCGATCGCGACCACCGCGACCAGGGCCAGCAGCGTATACCCCACACCCTTCAGCAATCGTCGGATCATGCGTCACGACCTCCAGTCGGGGTTTTGCCGGCGGCGACAACGCCACCCACAAGCAACACCAGGAACCAGGCGAGATTGCCGCGACTCTGCGTGGCCCCCACCACAAAGAACACCACAGACACCAGCACGAGCCCCCAGCCGGTCATCGCCAGCGTGCGGCTGGACGGACGAAACGCCGAGCGCGCCCATGCCTCCGGTACGCGCGCCGGGATGCGCAGGACCACCATCGCCAGCGCACCCTGGATCGCCATGAGGCACAGCGCGGTGAGGATCGCATAGTCGCGCACACTGGCACCAGCCGCGGTCGCCAGCAGCGACACGCCACCGAGGGTGAGTACGGCGAGGCGCGGGATGCCCGCCGAGTTCGCGGCGAGGGCGCGCGGGAATCGACCGTCCGCCGCCAGCGCCTGCACGTCACGCGCCTGGGTAAACAGGATCCCGTTGATCGACGTGGCGGCCGCCAGCAGCGCGCTCCACACGATCGCTTGTCCGGCCCACCGCCCAAAGTGCTGCTCGGCGATCCGCCCGATCAGCGCGGGCGCCTCGACGTCCGTCCCGGGCGCGCCGCTGAGCACCACGACAGCCAGGATGAACGCGACATACAGCACCAGCACCACCCCGAACGAGAGCGCGAGCGCGCGCGGGATCGTCCGCCCGGGGTCGCGCACCTCACCGCCGATGTCGATCAACACCTGCAGCCCGGCATAGCTGAAGTAGGCCGCCACCGCGCCGCCCAGCACGCCACCGGCCTCGAGGCCACCCAACCCCTGCAGGTGCGACCAGTCCCCCGCAGCGAGCCCCCCGGCCGCGAACCCCGCGATGACCACCGCAAACCCGGCGACCATCACCGCCTGTACCCCCACGGTCACCGACACCGGGGTGAGGTTCACCAGCGTGAATGCCACCACGGCGCCCAATGCCACCCAGCGGGCGCTCAGCCCGGGCCACAGGAACGCGGCGTAGTCGGCCAGGCCATACGCCACCAGCGCCGTCCCGATCGCCGCCGCCCACAACAGCAGCCAGGCCACGACGAAGGCCGCGCGTCCCCCAAGGGTGTCACGCACCGCCACGTAGGTCGCGCCGGAGACCGGGAAGACGTTCCCGATGACGGCGCCCGCCAGGCAGGTGAAGACCGCGGGCAACGCCGCGACGACGTACGCCACCACCACGCCAGGTCCAAGCGTCGGCAACAGCTGCGCCGGCAGCACGAAGATCGACGCCCCGATGACGTACCCCACCAGGGTCGCCACCGCCCCCCACGTGCCAATGCGGCGCTCGCTCATCCGGGCCAGCGCGGTGGGCGCTTCTCGACGAACGCGCGGGCGCCCTCCACATGTTCGCCAGTGGCCAGGCAGCGCATGATGGTCGCGACCTCGTCGTGCAGGTGACGTTCGAGCAGCTCCCGGTCGCTGGATCGCAGGATCCGCTTGGTCTCCCGCATGGCGGTGGGGGCATTGCCCGCCAGCGCCGCCCCCAGCTCGGCCGCGCGCGCCGCCACCCCGCCCGGGACCACCTCGGTGAGGAGGCCGATCCGCGCCGCGGTCGCCGCATCGATCGGCTGGCCGGACAGCAGGAGCTGCGCGGCCCACGTCGCCCCAACGATCCGTGGCAGCAACAGCGACACGCCGTTCGTGATGAACAGCCCGCGACGCACCTCGGGGAAGAGGAACCGCGCCTCCGGTCCCCCCACGCGCAGGTCACAGGCCACCGCCAGCTCGGCCCCGAACCCTGCGGCGACCCCGTTCACCGCCGCAATGAACACCGCGGGGCTGTCGACGATGCGGCGCGTGATGTCCTGCAACACCTCCACGTTCGCCCGCATCTCTTCCGTGGCCGTCTCCTCCCCGTCATCCAGCTCCTTCAAGTCCTCGCCCGCACAGAACCCGCGCCCGGCGCCCGTCAGGACCACGGCCCGCACGGACCGATCCGCCGCCACCTCGCCAAGCAGCCGGTGCAGCTCATGGTACTCGACGCGCCGGAAGGCGTTGAGGCGCTCGGCCCGGTTGAAGGTGACCGTGAGCACGGGGCCCGATCGGTCGATGAGGAATGCCGGAGTGGTCACGGGAAGGATTCTGGAAGGGGGGCACGCCCGCAGGTACTCATGTCACCCAAGCGTTGATCGTTGCGTCCCACGACCCGCGCCGCGGGTCCTCGCGCACCAGCTGGTGCTTGGCCACGCGTTCGGAGGGCGTCCGCGGGAAGTCGTCGACAAACTCGATGAAACGGGGCACCTTGAAGGCCGCGAGGCGGTCGCGCACAAACGCCACGAGATCGGCGGGGTCGACCGCGACACCCTCCTGGCACTGCACGAAGGCCTTCACCTCCTCGCCGCGCAACTCGTCAGGCACCGGGAGCACCGCCGCCGCGCGCACGGCCGGGTGCTCGGCCAGCACCCCCTCCACCTCGACCGCCGAGATGTTCTCGCCGCCCCGCCGGATCATGTCCTTGAGGCGCCCCACGAGGTGGTAGTATCCGTGCGCATCGCGCCACGCGAGGTCCCCGGTGTGCAACCACCCGTCGCGCAGGCGCTCGGCCGTGGCCTCGGGCTTGTTCCAGTACCCGCGCATCATCCCGCGCCCACGCACGCACAGCTCGCCCACCTCGCCCTCGCCTAACGGGTGACCCGTGGCGTCGACCACGCGGGCCTCCTTGCCCTCGACCGGACGGCCCACCGCCCCGGACCCCACGGAGGCGACGTCGTCCACGGGCACGACCAGGTCCACCCCGGTCTCGGTCATCCCGAACGCCTCGCGCCAGGGAACCCCCCAGCGTTCCTCAAACGCCGCATGCAGCTGCGGCACGATCCCGGAGCACGACACGAACCGCACCCGATGCCCCCGCTCGACCGCGGGATCGGCCGGCTGCTTCAGCAGGAAGACCGGCATCGTCCCGAGCACGTAGAAGAACGTGGTGCCCGTCGCCTGCACCGAGCGCCAGAACGTGCTGGCGGAGAAGCGGGGCAGGATCACCAGGGAGCAGCCGGCCGCGAGACACATCGCCACGTTCCACTGGGGATCCATGTAGTAGAACGGCTGCGCCGTCAACGCGACGTCCTCCGGTGTCATGCCGGCAAACCGCGCCGCGCGTGCCGCAAGCAGGAGCCAATACTCGTGCGTGAGCATGCACCCCTTCGGGTCGCCCGTGGTGCCCGAGGTGTACTGGATGTTCAGCAGGTCGTCCGGTCCCACCACGATCTCGCCGCCCGTCGGCGCGGCGTCGAGGGCCACCCCGATGCCACCCTGCCCCGGCAGGGCGAGCTGGCCCGGCGCCACCGAATGGGCGGTGGCCCCGCAGGCCGCCAGCACGGGACCAAAGGCGGGATCCGCGAGCACGAGCCGGGCTCCCGCGTCGCCTAACGTGTAGGCCAGGTCGTGCGCCCGGTACTGCGTGTTCAGCGGCACCATCACCGCGCCCGCCTTGGCGATGCCCAGCCACGCCAGCGGAAAGTCCAACCCATTCGGCAGCATCACCCCCACGCGGTCCCCACGCCGGACGCCCTGCGCCAGCAGCCATGCGGCGACCTGGTCGGTCCGGCGATCCGCCTCGGCGAACGTCACCACCTGCTCCCCACAACGGAGAAATGCCCGGGCGCCGTCGCTGGTCGCCCGGGTCCGCATGAGGTGGCCGAGGCTGGGGCCGAGCAGGGACTCCGTCACGGCTTCGGTCGCCAGATCGGAGGTGCGTCGGTCGGCTGGTGCCGTGGCACCACCACGCGGCCTCCCTCCACCACGAGCCACCCATCGCGCAGGACCAGGTCCACCTTGGCCAGGTCGTCGAGGGACTCGTCGGGCCGCCCGTTGACGACGAGGATGTCCGCCAGCTTGCCCGGCTCCAGGGTGCCGAGCTTGTCGTCCATGTCCAGCAACTCGGCGTTGGTCCTGGTGGCGGCAATGAGCGCTTCGGGAACCGAGTAGCCGACGAGCGTGAAGTACTTCAGCTCGTTGATGTAGGGATGCGGCAGGGACCGGAACCAGTCGACGATGAGGTCGGTCCCGATGCCCATCTTGATCCCGGCCGCCTTCATGCGGCGGAGCACGTCGACATTCAGCGAGTCGCCAAAGTGGAACCGGCGCGAGGTGCTCCCGAAGTACCCGCCCCCAAACCGGCCAAAGAAGTAGGTGTAGACATAGATCGTGGGATCCGCCTCCGTCCCCTTCTCGGCCATGAGGCGAATCGTCTCGTCACTGCGCGGCAGCGGGTGCTCGATCATGTCGACCCCGGCCTCCACCGCCCACTGGATGTAGAAGGTCTCGCAGTCGCAGGTGACCTTGAGCCCGAGGGCGTGTGCCTCGTCCACCGCGGCCTTCACTTCCTCCTTCGAGAAGTGGGACGCGACCTTGATGACGTCGGCCCCGCGCGAGAACAGGTCCCGCACGGCGAGCCGCCAGGCGTCGGCGCCCGTGCGCTCGATGACCGAGCCATCCAGCGCGATCTCGCGCCCGTCCGCCCCGTGCCCGCCCCGGCCGGTGATCAACTGGCCCGCCGCGAAGACGCGCGGGCCGGGAATGGCGTTGCGGTCCACCCACCGCTTCAGCACAAACGGCGCATTGCCGGTGCTGGCCACGTCACGCACGCTGGTGATCCCGCTCTCCACGAAGTACCGCAGCCGCTCGGCGCCGCGCAGCGCGGCGTCCTGGTCCGCCACATCCTCGGTCGTCGAGATCGGCGGCTCGATGTAGGTCAGGTGGGTGTGCAGGTCGATGAGCCCCGGGAGCACCGTCTTGCCGGTCACGTCGATGACCCGGGCGTCCCGCGGCCAATCCTGCACGTTCGGCGCGACGATGCGGGCGATGCGGTTGCGCTCCAGGACGACCGTCGCCGCGCGCGCCGGCGCACCGGTCCCGTCGAACACCCGGCCGCCACGCAGCACGGTGACGCCGTCCGGGCCCCGCGGGGTGGCCGGGGCGGGCACGCGTCGCGGGTCATCGGTCGTCACCTGGCCGGGAGCGATATACCGCCGGCGGTCGCGCGCGCGCTCCTGGGCCGCGGCCACGGCGGCCAGTGCGCCGACCAGGATCACGGCCTGTGCGGCCGACCTCACCCATGGGTGGTACGTCATGCGTCTCTCCTGTGGTTACCCACGCTGGTGTCCCCGGGCCGGCCTACCAGGCCCCGCGTTCGCCGACCGTCTCGATCACGGCGCCCAAACGTTCGGCAGCATTGCGCCAGTTGCGTTGCACCGAGGCCTGGGCGGCATCCACATCCCCGCTGCGAATCGCCCGGGCGATCGCGGCATGTTCCGTCGCCGACACCGCCAGGTCCGCATGCAGCAGGCTGACGTAGAGCCGCTCATACCGCTCCGCCTGCGGCTTGACCACGTCGTGCAGGGCAATGAGTCGCGGCCCCGCCGCGGCCTCGACGTAGCGTCGGTGGAAGAGCTCATCGAGTTCCCACACGCGGTCATGGTCATGGTCGCGAGGGCGCGAGGCCCGCCGGAACTCCTCATTGATCCGGGTGAGTTCCTTGGTCAGTGCGGCGCGCGCCGCGGTGGGCATCGCCGCCGCGAAGCGGGCAGCCAACCCCTCGACCTCCGCGACGATGTGGAACAGTTCGCGGGCGTCCTCGCGCGTCATCGGCGCCACGGTCGGCCGCGACTGCCGCAAGCGGGGCGACTCGACGATGTATCCCTCCTGGCCCAGGCGCTGCAGCGCCCCACGCACCGGGGTCCGGCTCACCCCCAGCCGCGCGGCCACGTCGGTCTCCACGATCCGCTGCCCCGGGGCGAGTTGCCCGCGCACAATGAGGGAGCGGAGCTTCTGGTACACCTGCTCCGGGCGCGCATTGCGCCGCGCCTTGAGTCGCGTGGTCGGCGTCACTTGGCCCACCCCGTCCAGCCCGGCCCGCGCACGATGCGCCCCGGCTTGGCCCCCGTGTGCTTGCCGTCATCCCAGACCAGCACGCCATTCACGTAGACCTTGTGCATCCCCTCCGACAGCTGGTGCGGCTGCGTGAAGGTGGCGCGATCGATGATCGTCGCCGGGTCGAACACGACCACGTCGGCCATCAGCCCCTCGCGGAGCACACCGCGATCGCGGATCGACAACCGTGTGGCCACCGCGCTCGACATCTTCCGCACGGCGTCCTCGAGCCCCAGGACCTTTCGTTCGCGCACGTAGTAGCCGAGGATCCGCGGGTAGGTCCCGTAGGTGCGCGGGTGCGTCATGGACTTCACGGAATCGGGATCCACGCCGTCGGCGTCTGTTCCGATCTTCATCCAGGGCTGCCGGAGCTGCATCTCAACGTTGGGCTCGCTCATCATGAACACCAGCATCCCCACGGCGCCGTCCGTCGCGAGGACCAGGTCAACCACCGCGTCGGCCCAGTCCTTCTTCATCGCGGCCGCGACCTCGCTGATCCGCTTGCCTTCGTACGCCTTGAGCTCCTCCTTCGCGAAGCCCACCACCATCACCCCGGACGGTGTGGCCAGCTGGCAGAGGTTCTCCCACGAGGTCTTCGGCTGGCGCATCTCGGCGACGATGCGGGCGCGCGTCGCGGGATCCTTCAGGTTCGCGAGGAGCTTGTCGTCCGCGGACGCCCACGGCGGTGTGCAGGCCGCCAGCCCCGTGCCGCCCGCGACATACGGGTACATGTTCGCCTGCACGTCCTGGCCGGCCGCGCGCGCGGAGTCGACCTTCGCCACCGCCTGCACGGCCTTGGGCCAATTGCGAACGCCGCCCGCCTTGAGGTGGTAGATCTCCGTCGCCACGCCCCCCTCGCGGCCGATCCGCAACAGCTCGTCGATCGCCTCGAGGTACTCGTCGGCCTCGGACCGCATGTGGGAGATGTAGACGCCGCCGTAGGGCGCCATCGCCTTCGCGATCTCCACCAGCTCCTCGGTCCCGGCGAACCGGCCCGGGGGATAGATCAGGGCGCTGGCCACGCCAAAGGCCCCATCCTCCATGCCACGGCGCGTCGCCGCCCGCATCGAGTCCAACTCGGCGGGGGACGGGGCCCCTTCGGCGGAGCCCTTGGCGAAGCCGCGCAGGGTGGTCGCGCCGATGAACGAACCGATGTTCGGCGAGACCCCGTGCGACTGCATCGCCGTGAGCCAGGCGTCGAACCCGCGCGCCCCCACAAACCGACGCGCGATGGAGTCCGGCGCATTCGCCGGATCCACGGCGGACAACATCGCAATCGTCTTGTCGTTGGCCGGGGCATTCGTCCAGCCCTCCCCCATGATCTCCGTCGTGATCCCCTGGGAGATCTTGGACACCACCCGGCCGTCTCCCATCAGGAACTGGTCGCGCGAGTGGCTCTGGATATCGATGAACCCCGGGGCGATCACCTTGCCGCGCGCATCGACCCGCGTGGTGGCCGGCGCGTCGTTCAGCAGCCCGGCCGGGGCGATCCGCGCGATGCGGTCGCCCGAGATCGCGACGTCACCGAGGAACCAGGCGGCACCGGTTCCATCGACGACCCGGCCACCCAGCAGCACCACGTCGTACGGACGCTGGACGTCAGGCGCTGCCTCACCGCCCGAACAGCCCACGATGACCGATGCCCCCATGAAAAGCCCTGCGGCGACCTTGCGCATGTCCCTTGCTCCTGCCAGTCTTCCGGGTTGATTTGTATACAAAACGGTCCTGCCCTGATCTACAGCTTTCCGGACCTGACGCAAGCCCAGGCTCACACATGGCCACCACCCCTTCGATCACCATCCGCGAGCTGGCCACCCTGGACGAATACCAGGCGTGTGTCGCGCTCCAGGATGCCACCTGGGGCGACGGGTTCTCCGAACGGGTCCCGAGCGCCATCCTGCGCGTCAGCCAGAAGATCGGTGGCGTCACCGCCGGCGCCTTCGACCCCGCGGGCCGGATGCTCGGCTTCGTCTTCGGGATGACCGGGATCCGCAACGGCCAGCTCGCCCACTGGTCCGACATGCTGGCCGTGCGCGAGGACGCCCGCGGCCACCACATCGGTGAGCTGCTCAAGCAGTACCAGCGCGAGCGGTGTGTCGCCCTCGGGGTGCAGGTCATGTACTGGACCTTCGACCCCCTCGTGGCGCGCAACGCGCACCTGAACCTCAACAAGCTGGGCGCCACGGCGAGTGAGTACGCCGAGGACATGTACGGATCCAACACCGGAAGTACGCTCCACGGTGCCGTCCCCACCGATCGCTTTGTCGCCGCGTGGGACCTCACCCGCGCGTTCACGCCGGTCGCCGGGGCGGACCTGCCCGCCCCCGGGGACTTGTCCTTGCCGCTGGTCAATCCCCTCGATGATCACGGCCGTCCGATGGTCCGGGACACCGGGAGCGCGGCGACCGTGCGCGTCCAGATCCCGGCCGACGCCGAAACCCTCCGCGCACATGGCGCCGACCTCCCGCTGGTCTGGCGCCTCGCCGTGCGGCACGCCGTGCAGCCGCTCCTCGCCCGCGGGTACGTCGTCACCCGCTTTGTCCGCGCCCACGAAGGCACCCTGCCGTACTACGTCCTCTCCCACTCCCCGGCCTGACTGTCATGCTGCAGATCGTTCGCCTGACCCTGCGTGAGATCACGCTCCCGCTCAAGGAGCCCTTCCAGATTTCCTCGGGGACCATGTCCGCGCGGCGGATCATCCTTGTTGAGCTGGAGGACGCCAGCGGGGCAACGTCATGGGGTGAGTGTGTGGCCGATGACGCGCCGAACTACCTCCCCGATGTCGTGGATTCGTGCTGGCCCATGCTGGTGCGGTGGGTCGCGCCCCGCATCCTCGGGCGCAAGTTCGGCTCACCCGGCGAGGTGCACGCGGAACTCGACCGTGGCTTCCGCGGGCACAACATGGCCAAGGCCGCCGTCGAGATGGGAATGTGGGGGGTCGAGGCGGAGCGCCTGGGCATCCCGCTGGCCCGCCTGATTGGCGGAACGCGCGAGACGGTGGACGTGGGCATCTCTTTGGGGATCCAGCCCTCGCCGGAGGCGCTGGTCGAGAAGGTGCGCGCCGCCCTGGCCGAGGGGTACCGCAAGGTGAAGATCAAGATCGGGCCGGGGAAGGATGTCGATTTCGTGCGCGCCGCCCGCCAAGCCTTCCCGGATGCCCCGCTGATGGCGGACGCGAACAACGCGTACACCCTGGACGACATCGACACCTTCGTGGCGATGGACGACCTCAACCTCATGATGTTCGAGCAGCCCCTCGCGTGGGACGACATCGTGCGCCATGCCGAGCTGCAGAAGCAGCTCAAGACGCCGGTCTGCCTCGACGAGTCCATTACCTGCCTCGAGCGCGCGCAAGACATGGTGACCCTCGGCAGCGGCCGGATCATCAACATCAAGCCGGGCCGCGTCGGGGGCTTCACGGCGTCCATCGCCATCCACGACTTCTGCGAGTCGCACGGGCTTCCGGTCTGGTGCGGCGGGATGCTGGAGAGCGGGATCGGGCGGGCCTACAATGTCGCGCTCGCGTCCTTGCCCAACTTCAAGAAGCCGGGCGACATCAGCCCGAGCGCCCGGTACTGGGCCCGCGACGTGGTCACCCCGGAATGGACGATGGGGCCCGATGGCACGACGCGCGTTCCGCTCGACCGCCCCGGGATCGGTGTCACGGTGGACCGGGATCGCATCGACGACCTGACGGTGCGGGTGGAGACGCT
>JAEUJL010000357.1 GCA_016794835.1 Gemmatimonadota bacterium
TGGTAGAACTGCGCGGTCGCAAACTCCTGGTCGGTCCAGGTGGCACCCGCATTGGTCGACACATTCGCCCCGCCGTCGTTCCCCTGCACCATCCGCTGGTTGTTGTCCGGCGCGATCCACAGGTCGTGGTTGTCGCCGTGCGGCACCTGGATGCTCTGCGGGAAGGTCTTCCCGCCGTCACGCGAACGGAAGAAGCCGACGTTCTGCGCGTAGACGATGTTCGTGTCTTTTGTGTCCGCGGTCAGCTGGGAATAATACCAGGCGCGCTGCCGCAGCTTGCGCTCCCGGTTGATGTACTCCCAGTTCATCCCGCCATCGCCGCTGCGATACACACCGCCCGAATCGTGCTCGATCTGCGCCCAGATGATGCTGCTCTTCACCGGTGACACGGCGAGGCCGATCTTGCCGACCAGCCCGGTCGGGAGCCCCTTCGCGGTCTTCATCAGGTTCTGCCAGGTGGCCCCGCCATCCGTCGTCTTGTAGATGGCGCTATGCACGCCACCAGACGACATCCCCCACGGGGCGCGCCACGCCTGCCAAAAGGCCACGTACATCACGTCGGGGTTCTGCGCATCGACCCCGATGTCGATCACCCCGGTGGAGTCGTTGACGTACAACACGCGCGAGAAGCTCTTGCCGCCATCTGTGGTCTTGTAGAGCCCGCGCGGGCCGCTCTTGAACACATCACCAAACACGCCGATGTACGCGGTGTTGCTCTGCGTGGGATGGATGCGGATGGTCGAGATGAACTCGTCCTTGAAGCCGAGCATCTCCCAGGTGCGGCCGCCGTTCGATGTCTTCCAGAGGCCGTCACCGTACGACGTATTGCCGCGGATGTCGGTCTCGCCGCCGCCCACCCAGACGATGTCCGGGTTCTGTTCATCCACCGCGATCGCGCCGATGGTGCCGCCGAAGTAGCGATCGCTCGCCGGATTCCAGTTGAGGCCGCCGTCGGTGGTCTTGAAGACACCACCACCGGTGGTCCCCATCCAGTACTCGTTGGGGCGCTTGACCGAGCCGGCAACCGCCACCGATCGGCCGCCGCGCGCCGGGCCGACCTCGCGCCAGCGGAACGCGGCGAGGTTCGCCGAGTCGAGCGAACTGGGCGCCGGAAGCGACGCGATGGGTCGGGAGGAGGCGACGGGCCGAGCCTGAGCGAAGGCGGCGGCGGGGAGAAGGGCGAGAACGACGAGTTTGCGCATGAAGCCGCTGGAGGTCGAGGAGACGCAGGGGGAGCAACGACACTGGGTCCCGGATCAAGTCCGGGACGCGTGGGCGAGAAGTTCGCTTCCGTGCAGTCGAGCGCAAGCGGGAGTTCACCGGAGACTTGATGTGGGCGTGACGGTGCCAAGTACCGTGGGCCCTCGCATCGCGTCACCCATGCGCGTTCACGCAGGACCACCTCTGGTGCGGCGAGCTGCTCCACCGCCGACACCCACTTCGCTGTGACCCATCCGGTGGCTCAAGTCGGGTGGCCGAACCGTGGATCGACGAGCGCGAGCTGGTCAGGGGGACACCGCCTCCCGCCGTAGCCTTCGCCACTGGGCCATCTTCTCGAAGCAGTCGAGCAATATAAGAGCTTGTCAGAAAACCATTTACAGATGACTATGCGTAAAGTATGATTTTACGCATGCGTAAACCGCGATCCGTTTCCGTTACCGAGGCCGCGAGGAACTTCGCGGATCTCGTCAACCGAGCCTATTACAAGGGCGAGACGATCGTGCTCCTCAGGAACGGGACACCGGTCGCCCAAATCACTCCTCCCGTGGGCGCGGAGAGAAAGTCGAAAGCCGACTTCCTGTTGGCGTGGGAACGACGACCGCGGCTCTCCTCGGACGACGCTGACTCGTTCGCGCGGGCGTTCGAAGCGGCGCGTGCCGAGCTTCTCCCACCACGTGATCCGTGGGCCTGATCCTCGAGACCTCGGTCCTTATCGAGGCTGAGCGCGATCGGCTGCACCTGCCGGATCTGATGAACGCCTGGGTTGGTGACGTCCATCTGGCCGCGGTGACCGTCGCGGAACTGTGGCAGGGGGTTGAGCGCGCGGTGCAGGAGCCGGTGCGCGATCGCCGGGAGGCATGGGTCGCCGCACTTTGTGAAGCCATCGATATCCTGCCGTACGACGCCGCCGTCGCGCGAGTGCATGCGCGGTTGTGGGGACGACTGTCGAGTCGCGGTATCGTCGTTGGGGCGCACGACATGCTGATCGCCGCAACTGCCGTCGCACACGAACACACCCTCGCGACGCTCAACGCGCGCGAGTTCTCGCGTATCCCTGAGCTGCGTTTGTTCGACGTCCAGCCCTTTCGACGAGCCTAGCGACGCGGAGCACCGGCACGGGAACGCCGGCGCTCCGTCGCGACCATCGCGCACGCGGTCGAGGTGGGGAGCTGGCAGCGCGGTGGTGGCTTCCGCCTCACTTCCCCCGCGGACGATCCACCGGGAGCCCGCTCGGCACCCGCCCCGGGGCGAGGGCGTCCAACCGCCGGGCCGCCGGATCGGTGAGGGTCAACATGAACTCGGTCAGCTGGTCGACGAGCGCCGGCGTGAGCACGACCCCGTTCAGCAGCGTGTCCCGCGTGGCGAGGATCGCGTCGGCGTTAGGCAGCAGGACCCCGGCCAGGGTAATTCCGACGCCGCGCATCCCGATCCGCATGTTGGCCTCTCCGATTCAGGTCACGGGGGCGACGACTGGGCCGCCCCCTCACCAGTAAACGGAAAAACCCCTCCGGCACTGACATCCGCCCAGGACGCGCCCGGGGAGCGAGCTCAGCGGAACAAGAGCTGCGCCAGCTTGGCAATGACGGACCCACCACGATCACCCAACCAATGAAGGGCAGGAATCGGGCGGCGATCGAGGTGACCACACGCGCGGCCTTCACCTTGCCGATCTCGATGACCAGTGCGACGTAGAACTCGAGGGTCAGCGTGTAGGCGAGGATCCTCCCGATCGTGCGGCTCAGGAGTGCCCAGTCCAGTCGCCTCAGGCCGGTGGCGAGGTCCACCTGCAGCCTCGAGGGGATGACCTTGAGCAAGGCATACTTGAAGTCGGACACACCCAGTGAGGCCCACAGGAGATCCAGCACCTCACTCGGGCCAATCGCGGCGGGGGTCCTCCCCGCGGCGCCCACACTGACGCGCCGCAGGTCGTTGAACACCGCGGTGCCTGGTGACATGCTGAGGGCCAGCCGGCGGATCTCCGGATACGCGGTGCTTTCGGGGGCATCGGCGAAGGCGTAGGTCAGTCCGGACGGGTAGTGCGCGCGCAGCATCGCCTGCGCCCGCCCAAACAACTGGGCGCCGGTGTTGACATACGCATCCCCTCGTTGGCCGCTGGCCGCCTGCGCATCGCGCACGACATCCGAGTAGAACTGGGTGACGTCCCTCACCAGCAGGAACTCGTCGAGGCCGTCGACCGTGCTCAGGTCAAGCGATGGCGCGACCGGCAATCGTTCGGGGAGTGCGGTCGTGGACTCGGCCGCGCAACCCGGGAGGACGCCAATGGCAGCGGTTGCACCGAGCACCTTGAGCAACTCGCGACGTTGCGTGTCCGGCTGGCGGGGCATTGGGGTTCCTGAGCGTGGCATACGTCCTCCAGGTGGGTGACTGCGGCGCACCAACACGCGTCGCTGCGGGGAAGATCGAGCCCCGCGGCGCGCGCCGACGTCGGGCGTTTTGGACGCGCGCCCCCTCGGGTTCCCTGTCAGGCAACTCCCGCGGTGCGGCCGCGCCGCCGGCCCGGCACGTCGCCACGTAGGGGAAGTGGGCGTCCGTGCGAGGAAGGTGCCCTACTTTCTTTCCTTAGGTACCGCGCCACAGTTCCAACACCGCCACAGGAGCAACCCATGTCGGTTCTCACTCGAGGTCACAGCCGTTCCGCGCTCGCGGTCCTCCTGCTCAGTGTCGCGTGCGTCGACGGGAGCGACCGGACGCTCGCCCCACGGTCCCCCGCGGTCCCGGAGCCAAGTGCCGATGCGGCGCGGATCTCCGACCAGGTCAACCCCGCGGACCCATCCCCCGCGTTCAACTACGCCATCGGGGGCAACTCGAACCAGCAGCTTGCGCAGACCGTGACGCCGTCGGTGTCGGGATTCCTGACCGCGATCCTCGTTCCGGTGTCCTGCGCACCCGGCGCGAGCCTCACGCTCGAGATTCGCAACGTGGATCCGACAGGGGCGCCGGGGACACGTCTCCGGGCGACTTCGGTCTTCCCGGACCGGGAGTTCCCGCCGTTCACGACGCCAGCTGCGCTCGTCGCCCTGCGCGTGTTCCCGCACGTCGAGCTGGCCATGGGCCGGCCATTCGCCTTCGTGCTTCGCGCCCAGGGTTCGTGCGGGATGGTCCCGGCACTTCGCGGAGACACGTATGCCGCCGGAGCGGGTTGGTACGATGCGCGCCCGAACCTCCCGGGGTGGGTCGCCTTGGGCGGGGATCTCGCCTTCACGACCCGGATGCTGACTCCGTGACGGGCGCATGACGGGGATATCCCG
>JAEUJL010000371.1 GCA_016794835.1 Gemmatimonadota bacterium
CGTTGTTCCCTCCACGGTGACGTCCGCTCCGGCGAGTGGGGCCATGTGCACCGAGTCGAACACCGTGCCAAAGAGCGTGGCCATCGGTACCCGCGGCGCCGGGGGGGCCTCGGCCGGCTTGGCCGCCGCCGTGTCGACGGCCGCCTTCTTCGTCGTGTCTGCCTTCGGGGGCGCGGGGGTCCGGTTGGGCTGGCGGGCCGGCGGGACCGGGGGACGGCGCGGCGGCTGCTGCGCAACAGCACTGCCAGCGGTCACCACGAGGGCGGCAGCAGCCAGCAGCGGTCGAAGGGTACGGCGGGAGGCGAACATGCGACGCGTGCTCGGAGGGACGAAACGCCTTGGGGCCGTTCAAGATACGGCTCGCCGGACATCTCAGGCAGTACCGGCGGCTCCCGGCGAAGTTCCCCCCTGCCTGGCCAACCCGGCGCCGCGGACCGCTCCCGGGTCTCCTGGCCCGCCCCCGCGCAACCGGCAAGGCCCCACGGGTGTCGAAGGCCTCGACCATCGGCTCCCGCCGATGGACTGCCCAGGCTGAGAGGTCCATGCACACCGCTTGCTGCGTCCGCGCTCTCGTTGGCTCCTTCCTCCTGGGCCACCTCATGCCCATCGCAGCGCTGACGGCACAGGATCGATCCGTCAGGGCCGAGCTCCGTGCGGTGGCCCGCCCGCTCGCGGACAGCACGGCCGCGTTCGCCGCGATTGGGGTGGCGGCGCGGTCGGCGAAGGTCATCGGTCTCGGCGAGGCGACCCACGGCCAGCATGAGGCCTTCGACCTCAAGCGGCGCCTCACGATGTCGTTGATTCGTCATCACGGGATGCGGGTCGTGGCCTACGAGGCGAGTGCCTCGCGTGCGCGCCTCCTGGATGCGTGGATCCAGGGAGGGACTGGGGATGTGGCCGCGGCGATGGCGGGCTTTGGGATGTTGATCTGGTCGGTGGAGGAGAACGCGCAGCTGCTGCGGGACCTCCGGGCCTGGAACGCGCTGGCAGCGCCCAACGATCGGGTGCGGCTCATCGGGGTGGATGCGCAGGACGGCGAGGCGGTGGCCGCGCGCCTGCGGACGCTGCTCGGCCCCGCGAACGCCGGGGTGGCGGATCGTATCGACAGTCTCGTGGCCGCGGCCCCGCCGGTGACGCAGCGGTTGTTCCAGGGACAGCGCGCAGGGTTTGACTCGTTGGCGGTGGTGGTGAGCCAGGTCGAGCGCGCGCTGTCGCGCCTGGGGACAAACCATCCGCAGCGGCGCGAGATCGGGTGGCGGAGCGCGGAGCTGCGCGCCCACCTCACCATGTTCGGCACACCGGGCGGGCGGGACCGCGCGATGGCCGAGCTCCTCCTGGCCCAGGTGCAGCCCGGGGAACGCGCGGTCCTCTGGGCGCACAACGGCCACGTCACGCGCAGTGCACTGGACTACCTGGGCTCCCCGGAACTCGCGATGGGGGGCCACCTTGCCGCCGCCCTGGGCACCGGGTACTACGCGATCGGCTTTGCGTTTGGGTCCGGCGGCTTCCAGGCCAACGCACCGGACAGCAGCGGGCGCTGGGGGTACCGGCGCTATCACCATGAGGCGCCGGCCACCGGATCACTCGAGGAGATCCTCGCCGCAGCGGGCGTCGGGGACTTCTTCCTGGATGTCCGCGGGGTGCGGGTTGCCTCGCCACTCGAGCGGTGGCTGCAGGCCCCGCATGGCCACCGGTGGTGGGGCGGTTACAACGTGCCGGACGATGCCGATGCGCGCACGCGCGATGGGGCCACACTGAGGCCCATGGTCCCGGCGCGTGACTACGATGGCCTCGTCTTTCACCTGCGGACGACGCCGTCCGTTCCCATGGATCGTTCGCGCATTCTCCGGGCGCGGTGACCACGGCATGGGGTGCGCCCGGGCGGCGTCTGCCCGGCGCACCCCTGGGGTGTCCGAATCAGCGGGTGACGCGTCGGGCGGCGCGCACGCTGGCCACGCGCGGCAGGCGCGTCACCGAGGGACGGCTCGCCACGGTGGGGGACCCCGTGGGGACCAGCTGGATCCGCGTCACGGCGCCCAGGCCGCCCCGCCAGTCATACGAGGCGGTCAGCCGGACCGGGGTGCCACCTGCAATACCGTTGTAGTCATAACGCAGCACCCCGGCGACCTCCGATCCCACACGCCACCGGATCACCTCGGCGGGAAGCACCCCCGCCCAGATGGCGAGCATGTCGGGTTGGCCCGAGTACCCCGGCGGCAGGATGACGTCGATCTCGGCGCTGACCGCCCCTGGCAGAGGGGGGACATCCGGGATGCCGTCGAACGGGTCGCCGGCAAACGGATACTCGAAGAAGTCAGCGCCGAGGACCGGCGCGAGCGCCAGGTCGCCGGACGCGTCCGTGTAGAGTGTCATGAAGCTGTTGCTGCTGCGCACCGTGGCCTTCAACCGGCGGCGACCATCCGGCATGAGTGACTCCGTGACCGAACCCCGTGCAGCGAACGCGGGCTGCGTCGGCTGGAGCCCGTTCTTCGCCCAGTAGCGGGCGTTGACGCCGCCAAAGTCCGCGCTGAAGCACGGGGCATTCGGATCCGGGTCCCCGTAACAGGGGATGAAGCCGATGTCGTAGGGTGGCGCGCCACAGGGGATGGTGTCGTCGTCGCAGTAGGAGCCCTGCGCGTTGATGAAGTCGTCAAACGCCGTGGCGGGCGAGACGGCGCGGTCCGCGTCAATGGCGACGCGTGGGGGGGCGGCGGGGTCGCTGCAGGCCACGAGCGCGGCGACGAAGCCGATCAGGGCGATGCGGGTGCGCTGGACCAGCGACCAGGGGCGAGGGAGCACGATCTTCTCCGGGAAGGGGTTCAGAGAGGAATCGGAGAACACCCCCTGCGCCCTGACACGCGCGACCCGATGGTGGCGCGCCGACGCGCCGGCCGGTAACGTCTGCCGAACGAGCCGGGATTCCGTGCGTGTCCCCCCGGTTGTCACCCTCATGCTGGACTGGACCCCATGGAACAGAAGACGGCACACGACTTTGACCAGGAACTCCTGATCCTGTTCGACGCCTACGTCCACGGCGGGATCGACCGCCGCAGCTTCCTGGACCAGGCCTCGAAGTACGCGGTGGGCGGGGTGACGGCGGCGATGCTCCTCGAGCAGCTGAGCCCGAAGTTCCTGCAGGCGCAGATCGTCCAGCACGATGACGCGCGCATTGTCCAGGAGCACATCGAGTACCCGTCGCCGAAAGGCTACGGCACGATGCGCGGCTACCTGGTGCGCCCCACCGCGGCGGGACGTGCGCCCGGAGTGCTGGTCATCCACGAGAACCGCGGCCTCAACCCGCACATCGAGGACATCGCACGGCGCCTCGCCGTCGACGGCTTCGTGGCGTTTGCCCCGGACGCCCTGTTCCCGCTCGGCGGGTACCCGGGGGACGAGGACAAGGCGCGTGAAGTCTTTCCCAAGCTCGACCAGGCGAAGACCCGTGAGGACTTCATCGCCGCCGCGCACTTCCTCAAGGCGCGGCCGGAGTGCAACGGGAAGATCGGTGCGGTGGGTTTCTGCTATGGCGGTGGGATGGTGAACTTCCTGGCGACGCAGCTCGGCACCGACCTCTCGGCCGGGGTCGCCTTCTATGGATCGTCGCCCAACACGGCGGACGTGCCGAAGATCAAGGCGCCGATCATGATCCAGTCGGCGGAGAACGACCCGCGGATCAATGCGAGCTGGCCGGAGTACGAGACGGCGCTCAAGGCCGCGGGGGCGCGCTACGAGCGCCACCTCTATCCCGGCACGCAGCACGGGTTCAACAACAACACGACCCCGCGCTTCGATGCCGCGGCGGCCAAGTTGGCGTGGGATCGCACCGTGGCGTTCTT
>JAEUJL010000381.1 GCA_016794835.1 Gemmatimonadota bacterium
GGGAAGTTCGATGCGTTCATCCACGTCTGGCAGTCGGACGCGAGCCCATCCACCATGGTCCAGGCGTGGGGCAGCAGCGACCTCGGTCGCTCGCAGAACTACGGGTGGTACGCCAACGCGTCGGTGGACTCCCTCCTGGGCCAGGCGGTCTCGGCCCGCACCCTTGCCGACGCCCGTCCGCTGTACTCCGCCGCCACCAACCTCATCCTCTCGGACGCCCCCGCGGTCTTCCTGTGGGAGCCCCGCAGCTTCGCGCTCGCCCACTCGCGCATCAAGTTCGCGTCGCTCCGCCCCGAAGCGTGGTGGTCAGGGATTCGCGAGTGGACGATACCTGCCGGAGAGCGGATCCCCCGCGACGGCGCCGGCCGTTAGGCATCGCGGGGTCTGCTGGCCATCGATGGCGGGCTGATCCGGGGGGCGCCGGCCCGCCACTCGCTCCGGTCCCGGTCGGTGCCTCACATCGAGGACGCCCACCTGACCTCGTGATGGGACAGGGTGGCCCGTAAGTGCCGTAAAGACAACGACGACCGTCCCGGCATGCCGGGTGCAACACTCAGGGGCATCTCGCACCGGGAGCTCCAGATGTTCACCGCTCGTCCGCTGGTTGTCCTCGCCGCCCTGGCCCTGATGGCCTGTGGTGGAAGCCCCACCCCCGCCATGGACGCGGCCCTGCAGCAGGACCTCTCGCTCGCCAACCAGGCCTTCGCGCCGCAGCAGTTCGTGTCTCCACTGGAAGCCGGGATGGCGCCTAACGGCTACCTGCCCGCCGGCTACGCGCCGCCGGGGTACGTGCCGGCGGGGTACGTCCCGGCCACGGCCGCCCCGCGTCCCGCGGTGCGCACGGTCCGACGGACCAGCGGAAGTGGTGGCTCGGGCGGCGGGTCCGGCACCACGGTTCGCAAGAACACCAAGCGAGACGCCGCCATCGGGGCCGTGACCGGGGCCGCCATCGGTGCCGTGACGACGTCCAAAAAGGACCGGATGAAGGGCGCGGTGATTGGCGCGGTGGCCGGCGCGGTGCTGGGTGGGGTGATCGGCAACAACGTGGACCTGACCAAGGTGCCGAGGCAGTAACGGTTCGTGAAGGACGGAGGCTCGAGCGAGGCCGCGCCATCCAGGGCGGCCTCGTTTTCTTTCGCACCTCCGGCACACAATCGGCGCAGGTCGCCTCTTGCTTCCCGCCTGCCCGCGACCTTTCGTTCCCCGGAACTTCTCCTGGAGAGACCGGATGCGCCGCATCACGTTCGCCGGGGTCGTCGCGGGATCGCTGCTCGCTGTCGCCCCCTTGGGGTTGCACGCGCAGCAGGCCGAGACGGGCCCGAAAGTGGGGGACATGGCCCCCGACTTCGCCCTCGGAGGTGCCACGCGGTACGGCATCCTCCGGGATCAACTCAAACTCTCCACCTACCGTGGCAACACGGTGGTCCTCGCCTTTTTCTTCAAGGCGAGGACGCGTGGTTGAACAGTCCAAATGGAGGCGTACCGTGATCAGTACGCCACGCTGTTCAACAATGGCCGCAAGGTGACCGTGATCGGCATCAGTCTCGATGCGGATACCGCCCTGTACTCCTGGGCACGCGACGCCGACTTTCCCATGGTGTTTGCCTCGGATATCGGGGGCAAGGTGGGGACGGCGTACGGCGCTTTCGATGCCGCGCGCAACACGGACAACCGTTCGTTGTACGTGATCGGACCGGACGGCCGCATTGTGTACAAGGCCCAGCCGTTCCGGCAGATGGCGGAGGATGCCTACACGGAGCTTGCCGCCGCGATCGACAAGGTGTCGCCGCCACCCGAGGCGAAACCCTGACCGCAGACCGCGACGACCCGGCCCTCCGCCGGGTCGTTCGCATTCCCCCCGCACGTGCCCGACGCCCAACGTATTGAGCAGTGGTATCGCCACGCGGTCCGCGCGTGTGATCCGCGCGAGGCCACACGCCTCGCGGTCCGCGCGCTCGCCTTCACCACGCCGCCCTGCCTGATCGCGGTGGGCAAGGCCGCCGCGTCCATGGCCGAGGGCGCGATAGAGGCGCTCGACGCCGTCCCGTCCGAGGGGATCGTCGTCTCCCCAACCGGACACCCGTCCACCTGTCACGGCCTGGCGCACCTGGCGGGTGATCACCCCGTGCCCGGCGCAGGGTCTCGCACCGCAGCCGACGCGATCCACGCACTCGTTGCGAGCCCGCGACGCGCCACCGACGCCCTGGTCCTCGTGTCGGGGGGCACCACCAGCCTCATCGCGGCCCCGGTGGCGCCCGTCACGACCGCAGAGATGCTCGAGACCTTTGAGCTGCTCCTCGCCAGCGGCGCGCCCATCGAGGTCATGAACTACGTGCGACGTCGCATGCTGCGCTGGGGCGGCGGTCGCCTCGCGGCTGCCCTGGCCCCAACGCGCGTGTGGTGCCTCGCCGTCTCCGACGTCATGACCGGCGACCTCGCGTCGATCGGATCCGGGCCGTGCGTCGCTGACGACGGCCCCGCCTCTGTTCCCGCCGAGCTCATGCAGAAGCTCCCGCGCTCGGTGCAGGCACTGCTACCAACACCCTTGCCGCGCGCCGCGTCCCCGGTGTCCGCGCGGATCATCCTCGACAACACGACCGCCGTGTCCGCGGTGCAATCGCAACTGGTGGACGCCGGCCTCACCCTCGCGACACCGCCCCTGCGCATCCTCGCCGGCGAGGCTCGTGAGGCAGGCAGCTTGCTCGGGCGCCACCTGGCAACGATGCCCGTTGGCGCCTTTGTGTTGGGCGGGGAACCCACGGTGACGCTCACCCGTGGCGCGGGCCTCGGCGGTCGCTGCCAGGAGCTCGCGCTGGCCGCCGCCCATGAGATTCGCGGACTCCCGATCACGCTGCTCGCCGCAGGAACGGACGGCCGTGACGGACCCACAGACGCGGCAGGCGCGATCGTCACGGGCGACAGCTGGGACGCGATGGTCGCCGCCGGGCGCGATCCCGCGGCGGACCTGCGCACCCATGCGTCACATGACGCGCTGGCCGCGATCCATGCCCTGATCCCCGCGTGGCCCACGGGGACGAACGTGAATGACGTCGTCATCGGCGTCCGGCGCCCGGCCTAGCGGCACCGGGTCTGCGCGCTGCCGGATGAGAGGGTCCACACTTGCCCTCGCCGCTTTCCCTGAGCTGCTTTCCGTCATGTCGAACACCTTTTCAGTCGGGCTCGTCCAGGAGAGCGCCGGGTCGCAGGACCTGGCGTCCAACGTCGCGCGGGCGGTGGCCGGCGTGCGGGCCGCGCACGCCCGCGGGGCCCAGGTCATCTGCCTCCAGGAACTCTTCAACGCGCCGTACTTCTGCAAGAGCCTCAAGATGGAGTGGTTCGACCTCGCCGAGCCGATCCCGGGGCCGACAACCGACCAGATGCAGGCGCTGGCCCGGGAGCTTGAGGTGGTGCTCATCGTGCCGATCTACGAGCGGGAGGCACCCGGGCTCTACCGCAACTCGGCCGCGGTGATCGACGCCGACGGGTCGCTCCTGGGCGTCTACCGCAAGATGCACATCCCCCACGATCCCCTGTTCGAGGAGAAGTACTACTTCGCCCCGGGGGACACGAACGATCGCGCGCTCAAGGCGCCCGGTGCGGTCACCGAGCATGACGGCTTCCGGGTCTTTCGCACGCGCTACGCGAACGTGGGGGTGTTGATCTGCTGGGACCAGTGGTACCCGGAAGCGGCCCGGCTCACGGCGATGCTGGGGGCCGAGGTGATCTTCTACCCGACCGCGATCGGCTGGCATCCCGCCGAGAAGGCGGAGTTCGGGGAGGCGCAGGTGACCGCGTGGCGGACGATCCAGCGCGCGCATGCCATCGCCAACGGGGTCTTTGTCGCCTCGCCCAACCGGGTGGGGTTCGAGGCCGAGCCGGGGACCAATGGCCTGGAGTTCTTCGGCCATTCCACGATCTACGATCCCTTCGGCCGCATCCTCGCCGAGGCCGGCACCGACCCCGCCGTCCTCGTGGCCACCTGCGACCGCGGCCGCATCGAGGACACGCGGCGCAACTGGCCCTTCCTGCGCGATCGCCGGATCGACGCCTACGGCGGGTTGACCGCCCGCTTCCTGGGACGATGACCAACTACCGCATGCCGGCGGAGTGGGAACCGCACGCCGCCACATGGATCGCCTGGCCCCACCATGAACCGGACTGGCCGGGCAAGTTCGAGCCCATCCCGTGGGTGTATGCGGAAATCGTCCGCGTGTTGCATGCCCACGAACGCGTGGAGATCCTCTGCCACTCGGAAGCGATCCGCGAGGACGCCCGGGCCAAGCTCACCGCCCACCACTGCGACCTCACCCGCGTTCGCCTCCATGTCGTCCCCTACGATCGCGGCTGGCTCCGCGACTCGTTGCCCACCGTAGTCCACGACGCCCAGGGGCGATGCCACCTCGCCAACTGGCAGTTCAATGCGTGGGCCAAGTACGACAACTACGCGGACGATGCCCGCCTCGGTGCGGTGGTCGCCGGCCTGACCGGGCACCCGCGCTTCGAGCCGATGCGCCCGGATGGCAGGGGACGGGTCGTCCTGGAAGGCGGGGCGATCGAGACCAACGGCGCCGGGCTCTTCCTCGTGACCGAGGAGTGCCTCCTCTCCAACATCCAGGAACGCAATCCCGGGCTGTCCCGCTCGGGCTACGAGCAGGTGTTCCGCGACGTCCTCGGCGTGCGGGAGACGATCTGGCTCGGGGAAGGCTGCGTGGGGGACGACACCCACGGGCACGTCGACGACATTGCCCGGTTTGTCGATGCCACCACCCTGGTGCTGGCCCACGAGGAAGACCCGGCCGACGAGAACCACCGGCGGTCGAAGGACAACCTGCGCCGGCTGCAGCTCGCGGGCGCCGGGCGGTTCCACGTCATCACGCTGCCGTACCCGCGGCCGGTGATGATGGACGGCCAGCGACTGCCGGCGTCCTACGCCAACTTCTACATCGCCAATGGCGTGGTGATCGTCCCCACCTTCAACGATCCCAACGACCGGGTGGCGCTCAACACGCTCGGCGAGTGCTTTCCCGGCCGGGTCGTCGTCGGCATTCACGCGTTGGACCTCGTCTGGGGCCTCGGGACCCTGCACTGCCTCACGCAGCAAGAGCCACTCCCCGCCACGTGACCATGCGTCGTTCACTCCTGTTTGCGGTGCTCCTGGGGGCGTGCACAAAGGCCGACGCCCCCACCTCGTCCGCCAACCCCGGTGGCACCCTGATCATCGCCACGGGTGCCGAGGCGGACCACATGCTGCCGCCGCTCGTGGCCACCAGCGTGGGCAAGCAGGTCAGTGACGCGCTCTTCCTGCCCATCGCCCGCATCGGCGATGAGCTCAACATGCTCGGGGACGAGGGATTCGTCGGGGTCCTGGCCGACCGCTGGGAATGGTCCGCCGACTCCCTCGCGATCACCTTCACGCTCGACGCCGCCGCGCGCTGGCACGATGGCCGGCCCCTGCGTGCCGACGACGTGGTGTTCAGCTTCGATCGCTACCGGGCCCCCGCCGTCGGGGCGGACCTCGGGCCGAAGCTCGCCGGGATCAGCAGCATCACCGCGGACGACTCCCTGCACTTCACGGTCCGATACGCCCGCCGGAGCGCGACGCAGTTCTACGACCTCGTCCACCACCTGGTCCCGTTCCCGCAACACATCTACGGCACCATCCAACCCGAGTCGCTGCGCGCGAGCGCGGCCGCACGAGAGCCCATCGGCAGCGGCAAGTTCCGGTTTGCCCGCTGGGAACCCGGCCAGCGTGTGGAGGTCGTCGCCGACACCGCACATTGGCTCGGGCGCCCGGGACTCGATCGCGTGATCTGGACGGTCGTTGCGACCCAGGAAACGCAGCTCGCCCAGTTGCTCGCCGGCGAGGCCGACCTGGTCGAGTCGCTGCGGGGGCCGGCCCTGGACCAGGCGCTGGCCGACACCAACCTCGCCTTCGTCCAGCGCCCGGCCGTGGACTACGTCGTCGCGCAGTTCAACCTGCGGGAGCGCAAGGCGCGGACGCGGGCGCATCCCCTGCTCGGTGACGCGCGCGTCCGCCACGCCCTCACGGCCGCCCTCAACCGGCCGCG
>JAEUJL010000447.1 GCA_016794835.1 Gemmatimonadota bacterium
GCATCGACGCGGTACACCAGGGATCCAAGCTGGTTCGGCAGGAATCCCCGCACCGAGGTCGGCCCGCCGGCATACAGCCGTTCCTGCGGCGGAATGAACCGCTGGGTCTCGCCGATCCGCTGCTCCGAGAAGACCCGACCCGCTCGCGCTCGCAGCACCAGGCGACCATCGCCGGGGAACGCGAGGTACCGCACGGCCTCCACCGTTCCGCGGGTGAACTCGACAAAGCGATCCGAGCCGACGCCGGGGGACGCGTGCCGCAGCTCCACCCGCAGCAGCGATCCACGCGTGGGATCCGCCGCGTCATTGGCCGTCGACTTCGCGGCGCTGAACCCGATGGTAGCGGCCCGGCGATCGCGCTGCAGGAAGTTGATCGTTTCCGGGTCGCACACGCTGAACAGGCTGCAGAAATAGGCCGAGGACGCGCGCGTGGCTCCGCGTTCGAGCTGGTAACTCAGGGCAATGGGAACCCGACCACCCACCTGCACCGACGCATTCGCGCCAATCGGGGTGTCCTTGAGGAAGGCCGTGTATTCCGAGCGCCGCTCGCTATACAGGGTGAACGCCGGGAAGACCCGACGCCCGAACAGCGGGGGCTGCGTGTAGGTCGCGCCCACGTAGTAGTTGAGCGTCGTGTCGCCACCGGAGATGAAATCGCGCGCCACGTCCGGGTCGCACGGCTTGATCCGTGACACCCGTGTGGTGACGTCCACACGGCGCAAGCCACCGAGGAAGTTCACCGTGCTCAGGTTGCCCTGGGCACGCATGCAATCGTAGTTCCCCCATCCCACCGAGCCGCGCGCCCCGTGCAACTCCCCCTCCACCAGGTTCACGCGCACGGTGACCAGGGAGTCGGCATCGTCGGCCAGGCTCGCGGTGTCCACCGAGACATCCACGTGCTGGTACGCTTCCGTGAGCTGTAATCCACGCTTGACCCCCTCGAGGTTGCGCTCACTGAACACGTCCCCGGAGTCGATGCCAAGCGTCGCACGCACGCGCCCGGGATGCACCCCAATGCCACCACCCACCCCACGCGCCTTCGCCACGCTCACCGGGATGTGATCAAGTCGCATGCGCGGCCCGGGTACCACATCGTACCAGACCCGCGCGCGCAGGCTCGCCGTGTCGGTATCGATATTCTGGAAGACCTCGGCGACCGGGTATCCCGTGTTCCGCAGCCGTCGGGTCAGCGTGTCCCGCATCGCCCCCAGGCGCTCGCGATCCATCCGATCCCCGGTCTGCAGCGGCAGGGCGCGCACCAGGCGCCCTCCATCCGGCACGGCCTCGAGCCCGTTGACCGTGAGTGACTCCACCACGACGGGACGCCCTTCCGTGATGCGATACCGGACCGACACCGCGTTGCCGCCCAACTCCCGGACCTCGGCGTCCACCTTGGTCCCGCGAAACCCGCGCTGGTCGTAGAAGTAGAGCAGGCGCACCACGTCGGCGACCTTCGTCACCGTGGAGTCGTAGCACCAGCGCTGACCAACCACGCGCAGCAGGCGGCGCACCACCCCCGACGGCGACGTCACGATCCGCAACGCCAGCTGGTCGTCGCGATACGCCGTGTTGCCGTCGAACGCCAGGCGACGCACCTCGGGCAGCCGCCCATCGCATTCCACCTGCTGCGCCGACAGCGGAGCGGCCAGGAAGATCCCGGCCACCCAGAGCACCGGCCGGAAACGTCGCCGCATCCGCTAGTCCTCTTCGAAGAGCAGACCGCCCGGACCCTGCTGCTTCGCACCTCGCTTGGCCTCGGCCGCCCGCTGCCCGAGGTTCCCGAGGCTGACCCAGTTCTCCGGCGTGACGCTCATGACCGCCGCCGACACACTGGCCAGGGGGAACTCCCGCTGGTGGCCATCGCGGTCCGGCCCCATGTACGTCCCGCGCTGGGCCGCGTCCCCGCCCACCGCGCGAGCGACCACATCGCGACAGCGCACCGCACACATCTCCGTGAACTGCCGCGCGCGCTCGCGCTGCGTGACGATGATGAAGTCGTCGCCACCGATGTGCCCGACGAAGTCACGGTTGGCCGGCCCGTTGACCTCGGTCGACACCTGGCGAATCGCCGCGCCCAGCCCGCGAATCACCTCGTCGGCAATGGCGAACCCAAAGGTGTCGGCAAACGGCTTGAAGTTGTCCAGGTCGAGGTAACACACCGCGAACGATTCCCCGCGATCGACCCGGCGCATGATCTCGGCGTCGATCGCACGCCCGCCCGGCAATTGGCTGGTAGGGTTCCGGTCCCCTTCGCGCTGCACCAGGCGCAGCAGCGCCTGCACCCGCGCCCGCAACTCCCGCGGATCGAACGGCTTCGCCAGGTACTCGTCGGCACCGGCGGTGAACCCCTCGACCTTGTTCTCCACGCCGCTCTGCGCCGTGAGCATCAGCACCGGGATGCGCGCCGTGAACGGATTCTCCTTGATGCGGCGACACACCTCGAGACCGGTCATGTTGGGCATCGAGTTGTCGAGCACGACCAGGTCCGGTTCCCGATCCTTGAGCGCGGCGAGCACTTCCAGCCCATCGCAAGCGACCGCGACCTCATGCCCCGACGCCCGGAACAGGTCGCGGAGCATCAGCCGCATGTCTTCATTGTCGTCCGCGACGAGCAGATAGCTCACGAGTCAGGGCACATGGCGGCGTGTAAAGTGAAGCGCCACAAGAATTTCGCCGCCTGCGGAATACCCTGTCAACGGCAACAGGTTGCATGGTGACCAGGATCACACACAACCACTCGACGGCGCGAGTCGCCGGAGCGCCTTGCCCGCCGCCCCGGTGGCCTCACCCGTCTCCCGCGGCTTCGCGTCAGTCCGGGCTCTGCCCGAAGATCTGCATGTTGGAGCTGTGCCCGGGAGCGACCTTCTTGTCGGGATAAATCCAGTGCACCGCCTGGTTCACCGCCGTGGCAGCCTCCCCAAAGCCGGCCGCAATGAGCTTCAGCTTGCCGGGATAGGTAGTCACATCGCCGGCCGCGTAGATGCCCGGGCGACCCGCCTCCATCTGCGAGTTCACGACAATCTCGTCCTTCTCGATGCTGAGCCCCCAGTGCACCAGCTCCCCGAGGTCGCTCACATAACCGAGCATCGGGAGCACGATGTCGCAGCCAACCTCCCGGGTCGTCTTTGCCTTCGTGTCCCGGATGACCAGCCCGCCGAGGCGATCACCGTCGGCCACGACGTCGTGCAACTCATGAAAGGTGAACAGGTCGGTCTCCCCACGCGCCACGGCCGCCTGGACCTCGGCGACGGTTGCCCCGTGCGCCCGGAACCGGTCGCTGCGGTGCATCAGGGAAACGCGGGCCGCGATCCCATTCAGCTGATGGGCCCAATCAAAGGCGGAATCCCCGCCGCCGATGATCATCACCCGCTTGCCGCGATAGTCTTCCGGCGAGGTCACCGCATCATGGATCCCCCGGCCGTACCACGGCTCGGCACAGGCCTGCGGCAGCCGACGAGGGGCAAAGGCGCCAATCCCGGCCGCGATGACGACGGCCCGCGTGGGGAACTCCGCCGTCTCACTGCGCAGGACGAAGTGCCCATCCCGCTGTTCGAGCGCCACCAGCCGATGGCCGAGGTGTTCCCGCCCGCCGAACTGGCTCGACTGCTCGACCAGGCCCCGCACCAGGTCCTTGGCGAGAACCTTGGAGAAGCCGGCAACGTCGAAGATGTACTTCTCGGGGTACAGCGCCGTGAGCTGCCCGCCGAGCTGCGGCAAGGCGTCGACGATCTGGGCGGTCACGCCGCGCATCCCGGCATAAAAGCGCGCGAAAAGGCCCGTCGGGCCCCCGCCAATGATGGTGATATCAACGAGGTCGTGAGTCTGCATCGGTCAAAGCTAACGGGGCGGGTTATCTTGCCCCACATGACGATCAAGATCTACACGCGCACCGGCGACGACGGACAAACGGGCCTGTTCGGTGGGGGCCGCGTGGAGAAGGACGATGCCCGGGTCGACGCCTACGGCGAGGTCGACGAACTGAACGCGGTCCTGGGGATGGCGCGCGCCGTCGAGCTGATGCCCCGCGTGGACGAGGTCATCGCCCCGATCCAGCGCGACCTCTTCGCCATCGGCGCCCTGCTCGCCACCCCGGACCATGCCCGGATGCGGGAGCAGCTGGCCAAGGCCAGGATCGATGAGGATCGGATCGCGGAACTGGAGCGCGCCATCGACGCCTGCGACCGGGAGCTCGAGGAGCTGCGGGCGTTCATCCTCCCCGGGGGGACGCCAAAAGCCGCCGCGCTCCACGTCGCCCGCACCGTGTGCCGACGCGCGGAGCGCCGCATCGTGACCCTCCGACGCACGGTCACGATCCCCGAGCAGGTCATCGTCTACCTCAACCGGCTCTCGGACCTGCTCTTCGTGCTGGCGCGGGTGGCCAACAAGCGCGCCGGGGCGGGCGAAGTCACCTGGTGAGCCAGCCGGCGCCGGACGTCATCGACCTGCTCGGGTACCGGATCCACGTCGGGCCCTGGCTCCTGGAGCAGGCAGGGCGCATCGCGGCCGAGGTCGCGCCGGCGCATGTGTACGCGGTGATCACCGACGAGCACGTCGGGCCCGTCGCTGCACCGCAGGTCGTCGGGTCGCTCCGGCACTACGCCCCGCACGCCCGCGTCATCCTCCAGGGGGTGACCCCGGGTGAGGCGACAAAGACCCGCGCCACCTGGCAAGCGCTCACCGACTGGCTGCTGGGCGAACGCTGCGGCCGCGACACCACCGTCATCGCGCTGGGCGGCGGCGTCGTGGGCGACCTCGCGGGGTTCGTGGCCGCGACCTTCATGCGCGGGATCCCCGTCGTGCAGGTGCCGACAACACTGCTGGCCATGGTGGATGCGTCCGTGGGTGGCAAGGTCGGCGTGGACACCGAGCATGGAAAGAACCTCGTCGGTGCCTTTCACCAACCGGCCGCGGTGGTCATCGACCCCACCGTGCTGCAGACGCTCCCACCCGCGGAGTTCCGGGCCGGGATGGCCGAGGTCATCAAGCACGGCGTCATTGCGGACGTCGGCTACTTCGACCGCAGCATCGCCGCGGCACGCGCCATCCTCGGTGTCCCCGCGGCTGAAGTCGACTGGACGGCCCACACCCTCACGCGGTTGGTGAGTGACAGCGTGCGGATCAAGGCTTCCATCGTCGCGCAGGATCCACGCGAGGCCCCGGGCGGGATTCGCCAGTCCCTCAACTTCGGCCATACCATTGGCCACGCCGTCGAGGGACTCATGGACTTCCGCGTGCCGCATGGGCACGCGGTCAGCATCGGGATGGTCCTCGAATCCGCGCTGGGCGAGACGCTCGGCGTGACCGCCGCAGGGACCACCGAGATCATTCGAGACCGGGTGAGATCGCTGGACCTGCCGGTCGACCTGCCCTCCGGCCTTTCCGTCGACGAGGTCGCCGGGGCCTGTCGACGGGACAAGAAGGCACGGGGCGCCAAGGCGGTCTTTTCCCTCCCGGCCCGGGTCGGCGCGATGGCGGTGTCCGCCCATGGCCACGGCGTTTCGGTCGAATCGGCAGCCATCATCTCGGCCCTGTCGAGAGCCTGATCCACGCGCATTTCGGCCCTGGAACCTGCCCGCGGGTGTGAGTTTTCCACACACATACGGCTCCTGTTCGGGCTGGCTGGACAGGATTGGTTCGCGCTCACGTGCTCGGGATCACACGACGTGTGGTCGTGCAAGACGTTGTGACTGAACGCGATGCGATGTGAATCACACCCGGGTAACCGGTTGGCACCAAAATTGGCTGTTGACGGCACGGAAACCGTTTCGTACTGTGCCCGCCCACTTCCCCCCTACGCTGCGGCGCAGTCACGGCCACGGCGACACGTTGTCGAAGCAGAGAGGCCTATGCCAGCGATCGAGACACGGGTAAAGACGACCACCAAGTCCTTCGTTCGTGCAGCTCCATCCACCGCATTCGACCAATATCTCCTCGACATCCAGAAGCTCCCCCTGATCACCGACCCAGCCGAGGAACGACGGTTAGCTCGGCTCGCCCAGAAGGGCGATGAGGCCGCCGCGGAACGCCTCGTGACCGCGAACCTCAGGTTTGTGATCTCGTACGTGAAGAAGTACCAGGGACACGGACTCGATCTCTCGGAACTCGTCGCGATCGGCAACGAGGGACTCCTGAAGGCGGTTCGCAAGTTCGACCCGGACCAGGGGGTGAAGTTCATCTCCTACGCCGTGTGGTGGGTGCGTCAGGCGGTCCTCAAGGCGCTCGCTGAGCAGACCCGTTCGGTGCGGATCCCGCTCAACCAGAACTCCCAGCTCATCCGGCTCTCCCGGGCAGAGACGATCCTGGCGCAGGTGCTCCGGCGTGACCCGTCCGATGACGAAGTCGCCCGGCTCATCGGGGAAACCCCGGAAAACGTGCGCGCGGCGCGGCAGATGACCTCGACCGAGGTCTCGCTGGACGCCCCGGTCGATCGCAGCGACCGCGAAGCCTCCACCCTGGGCGAGCGCTTCTCGGGGGTCGACGGCGCCGAGATCGAGGATGTCACCGACTTCAAGCTGATGCGCGAGTTCATCGGCAAGGTCTTCCAGAAGTACCTCACCTCGCGCGAGCGCAAGATCCTCAGCCTGTACTACGGCCTCGAGGAAGGCTCCGAGGCGATGACACTGGAGCGCATCGGCGCCCTGCTCGGCGTGACGCGCGAGCGCATCCGGCAGATCCGGGAGCGCGCCTTCGAGAAGCTCCGCGAATCTCCCGACGGACGGGCCCTCGCCGGCTTCTGGACCGCCGCCTGACGGTTCGCCCTCCTGCAGCTCGAACGCCCGGTGCCTGTGCACCGGGCGTTCGTTTTTCTGTGCGCCGCTTAATGCGACCGGGCTGTGACAAACCACGAGCACCCGCCCGGATCCCGGACCACGCATGGACAAAGCGTGGTGCACCTGCGATAGTGCGAGGACCGAGCGATCGCCCCCGGGAGAAGGGTCCGCATGACGGCAGACACGAATCGCGTCCTCGTGGTCGACGATGAACTCACCATCCGCGTGGCACTGCGGCGGTGTTTTGCGCGCATGGGGTGGGCCGTCGATGAGGCGTCCAACGGCGAGAGTGCGTGGGCGTTGATCGCCCTCGACGAAGAGCAGCCGCCGCCCTCACGCTACCGGATGGTCGTCTGCGACCTGCGCATGCCGGGACTCAACGGCATCGACCTGTACGAACGCGTGCGTGCCCGGTATCCGGATGTCCTCCCGCGGATGGTCATCTCCACCGGGGACATCGTGTCGCAGGAAGCGGCGGACTTCGTCGATCGCGCCGGCTGCGAAGTGCTGCAGAAGCCCTTTGAGCTCTCCGCCATCCGCGAACTCGCCCTGCGACTCGCGGCCTCCCCGGCGCCCTGAGGCTTACAGCCGGAAGAGGTACGACATCTTCAGGAAGAACTGGTTGCCGGTCCGCAGCGTCTGCGGGCGCGTCACCACGGGCTGCTCGTAGGATTGCATGAGGTCGTTGTAGCCGGCGTAGAGGAACGAGGCCGGCGCCAGCTCGTAGGTCACCAGCAGGCTCGACGCATAGCGGATCGCCCGCTCATTGACCGGGTTGCTCACCAGGGTGTTGAACTGGTCGGAGTACTCCCCGATCAACCGCATCCCCAGCCGCCGGCTGACCTGGTAGGTCCCGCGCAGGCGCACGATCTTCGCGTCGTCGACCAGCGTCCCGCCCCACTCTTCATAGTGGTTGGACTGCTGCCCGCGCACCTCGAGGCTGGCTTGCGGCACCGGCCGGATGGTCATCCGGAGGCTGGCGAAGATCCCCTTGCTGACCCGCGGGTTGGAGGGGTCGAACAGTTCCCGATCCCCGCCGTAGAAGAACCCGCCGAATTGCACGAAGCGAGAGGTCTCGAGTCGAAAGTCCGTGAAGACGCCGCGCTGGTGGAGGGGAACGCCGAGGATCGC
Organism: Gemmatimonadota bacterium; assembly: GCA_016794835.1. Classification (GTDB taxonomy): domain Bacteria; phylum Gemmatimonadota; class Gemmatimonadetes; order Gemmatimonadales; family Gemmatimonadaceae; genus RBC101. Next base: position 7,902 of record JAEUJL010000447.1, read on the forward strand.
CTGCCGCTCGATCATGTAGCTGACGTTGAATCCGGCGCGCTGCTTGAACGTGAGCTCGAAGCGCGGCGTGATGGCGTAGTCCAGCAGTCCCGCCCCGAACGCATTCGTGCGACTGACGGAGAGGCTCTGCGAGACCTTCTGGATCAGGGCCCCATTGGGGTACTGGTCGAACGCCAGGCGACCCGTGTAGCTCTCGACGCCGACCCGCGAGTACCGGCCCAGCTGGTTGCGATACTCCGGCGACAACCCGGCCGCCGACAGGTTCCAGTTGAAGTTCCGGCCAGACTGCGAGAGGCGCGCCGTGTAGTACCCGCCAGACCGCTCCCGACCATCGAAGACACTCGACAGCGCCGAGTCATTCGGGGCCCGCTCATTCGAGAACGCGCCCTCGGCGGAGAAGATGATCGTGCGCCGTCGGAGCGAGAGATCCAGCTCGGCGACCGATGAGCGAGAACTCCCCGCGGTGCGGCCGAGGAACGAGCCGCCGATCCACGAATCACTCAGGATGTCGCGTCGCACCCGCCCAACGACCGCATCTCCACGCGTCCGCATGTTCGCGACCACGCCGCCACTCTCATACCCGTCGTAGTAGAACCAGGCTGGGGCGTCATCGCGCGCGTAGAGCACGCCGAACTGCGTCGCTCCCGACTTGCCGGTGATGCGTCCGCCGGCCGAGGGATCGACGATCGCCCGCGTGTAGAGCAGCTGACCGCCGGCCTGGTCCCCGCCGCCACCTGCGCCGCCTCCGCCATCCCCGGTGCGTGAGACGTCGAAGACATCGCGACTCTCCAGGAAGAACGGCCGACGTTCCTGGAAGAAGAGGGCAAATCGCTGGTTGACCCGCACCTGTTCATCGTCCGACTCCACCTGGGAGAAGTCCGGGTTGAACGTGGCGTTGAGCGTGGTCGATGGGGTGAGCGCGACGCGGAGGTCACCGCCCACGCTCCCGCGCGGGTTCTCCATCGAGAAACCCCGCGGAGGTGCCGTCGGCCGGAACTGCCCACCGAGGAACGCCGAATCGGCGCCGAAGGCGCGCAGCCCCACCTCGGTGCCGGAGACGTACGGCAGCAGGTCCACGGTCCGCCGCAGCTGAACGCCGTTCAGCCCGACCAGGGTCCCCTGCTGGCAGATGTCGCACGGATTCCCTCGGCGCCGCGGTGACCAGGAGCTGCGCACCCCGGCCTTCCCATGGTAGCGCACGAGGTCGAACCCAAAGTCGAGCGAGTCGGAGGGGGGCAACCGCAGCGAGGCGAAGGGGATCGCCGCTTCCACGGTCCATCCCGCACTGTCGATCCGCGCCGCGGAATACCACACGAAGTCCGGCGTGTCGTCCGTGCGCTGGCCTTCCGTCTTCACGCCGTCGAACTGCAGGTTGGCGGGCGAGACGCGAAAGACGTAGGTGCGGCGGTTGTCGTTATAGGTGTCCACCGACATCGCGATCTTGTCATCCAGCTCGCCCCCCCGCTCGCGGGGATGGATCGTCGCGCGGATGTCGTCACGGTTCCGCTCGAAGGCGCGAAAGCCGACATACAGGAACTCGCCGTCGTATGTCACGCGCCCGATGCTGGGCTGGGGCGGCAGGACCGCGTCCACCGGCTCGTACTGGACGAAACGGTCGAGCGGCAGGGCATCACGCCATACCTCGTCATCCAGCCGCCCATCGAGCACCGGCTTCGTCCGCGCCCGTCGCAGGGGGATGCGGATCTCCTCGGGGCGCTTGTAGACCACCGAGTCGGTCCGGGCCGGCGCGGGGACGCGGCGGACGGAATCGGCGGGCGGAACGGAGACGGGGCTCGACAACGCCCCGATGAGGAAAGCCGTGAAAGACATGTGAGACGGTGACCGATGGGGTGCATCCCATCGCGGGTGCCCGGGAACATACGCCCGCCCCCCACGAGACGCTGGTGCCGCTGCCGGGGCGGCCGACCGGCGATATAGGTTGAGGCGTGACCCTCGTGCCCCTGTTTCCGCTCCCGATGGTCCTCTTCCCGGGGACGGTCGAACTCCTGCACATCTTCGAGCCCCGCTATCGTCGGATGCTCGCGGACATCCTGGCCGACGACCGCCAGTTCGGATTGCTCAGCACCACCCCGGGAACGGCCGAGGGGGCGATCCCGACGGGCACCGTGGGGACGATGGCGCGCGTTGAGACCGTCCAGCCGCTCGAGGATGGGCGCAGCAACATTGCGATCCGGGGACTGGATCGGTTCGTCTTCCGCGGGTTCGTGGAGTCGCCGGCGCCGTATCGCGTGGGAGAGATCGAACGACTCCCGGACTCGGGACCGGTCGCGTCAGCCGACCGCCAGGACCAGCTCAACCTGCTGTTCACCCGCGCCACCCGTGCGGCGCGCACGCTCGTCGATGATCACACCCCCCCGCCCGACCTGCCGATGGACGGCGTGGCGCGCACGTATGCGATGGCCCAGCTGCTCGACCTGCCGCTGCCGGCGCGCATCGAGTTGCTGGTCATCCCCGATTCCCTCGCGCGCACGGAGCGGCTGATCGCGATGGTGACGCGCGAGCTGCCGGGGCTGGAGGCGCGGGCGGCGCGCCATCGGGCCGCGTCGTCGAACGGGCACGGGCACCACCCGTGATCCCGCCGGGACTCGAGCGCGAACTGGCCGACGTGGTGGGCGCACGGTTTGTCCTCACGCGCCCCGGCGAGCTGCTCGCCTACACCGCCGACGGGCTCCCGGGATATCGCCACGACCCCGCCCTGGTGGTGCTGCCAGGAACACGAGAGGAAGCCATCGCCGTGGTGCAGCTCCTGGCCAGGCGCAAGGTCGCGTTTGTCCCGCGGGGCGCGGGCACCGGGCTGTCGGGAGGTGCGCTGGCGGACGGCACCGTCGTCCTGGGGCTGAACCGGCTGCGGCGGATCCTCGAGATCGACGTCGAGAACCAGTGGGCCGTGGTGGAACCCGGGGTGGTGAACGCCCACCTCTCGCGCGCGGTGGCTCCGCATGGCTTGCACTACGCGCCGGATCCCTCGAGCCAGTCGGCGTGCACGATCGGGGGCAACGTCGCGGAGAATGCGGGAGGCCCGCACTGCCTCAAGTACGGGGTCACGGTGAACCACGTGCTCGCGCTCACGGTCGTGCTTGCCGATGGCACGGTGGTGACGCTGGGCTCGACGACGGGCGAGGTGGCCGGGTACGACCTGCTCGGGGCCTTCGTGGGATCCGAGGGGTGTTTTGGCGTGGTGCTCGATGCGACGGTGCGACTGACGGCCAACCCGACGGCGGTCCGCACGATGTTGGCCGACTTCCCAACGATCGACAGCGCGGCGCGCGCAACGAGCGCGATCATTGCGGCGGGGCTCGTCCCGGCGGCACTGGAGATGATGGACCAGCCGACGATCCGGGCGGTGGAGGCCTCGATCTATGCGGCCGGGTATCCGGTGGATGCCGCGGCGGTGCTGCTGATCGAGCTTGACGGCGCCGCCGCCGGACTCGACGAGGAGGTGGCGCGGGTGGCGGGGGCGTGCCGGGAGGCCGGGGCGCGCGAGGTGCGCGTGGCGACGAGCGAGGCGGACCGGCAGCGCCTTTGGCAAGGGCGCAAGAAGGCGTTTGGTGCCATGGGTCGGGTGTCGTCGCACCTCGTGGTGCAAGACGCGGTGATCCCGCGCACCCGGTTGCCCGACGTGCTCGCGGAGATCGGTCGCATCGGGCGCGAGGAAGGGGTGACGGTGTGCAACGTGTTCCATGCCGGGGACGGCAACCTGCACCCGAACATTCCCTACAATGGGAATGATCCTGCCGAGACGCAGCGAGTGGAGCGCGCGATGGTGCGCATCATGGAGGCGTGCATCGCGGCCGGCGGAAGCGTGACGGGCGAGCACGGGATCGGCGTGGACAAGCTGCCGTACATGCCGCGGTTGTTCACGGAGGCGACGCTCGGGGCGATGTGCCGGTTGCGCGACTGCTTTGACCCGGAGCGGCGGATGAACCCGGGGAAGGTGGTCCCGATGCGGTCGTGCCGCGAGTGGGCGATGGCCCCGGCGGCGAGGGGATAGCGATGCGCGATCCTGCTACGGACGGGGACAGGATGATGACACGCGCGGAGCGCGGCGCTCGCATTATTGAATCGGGGGGGGGCCCCGCGGTGCACCATGCGCCGTCAACCGAGCGAGAGCTCATCGACCTCCTCCAGGGTGCCGGGCCACACGTCACCTTCCGCATCCGCGGCGCGGGCACCTGGGCCAGCGTCACGGAGCGCATTCGCGCGGACGCCACCCTCGACCTGTCCCGCCTCTCCGGGATCACGGAGTACGTACCCGGCGACCTCACCCTCACCGCGCGCGCAGGCACCACCCTCGCGGATATTGCCGAGGCCACGCGCGCCAACGGACAATGGCTCCCCCTGGACCCCTGGGGCGCACCGACCGGGACCCTTGGCGCCACCCTCGCGACAGCATCCACCGGACCACTTGCTGCCACCCTCGGCCTGCCCCGTGACGCCGCGTTAGGCCTCTCCCTCGTCGACGCCGCCGGCGTGCGCACCACGGCCGGCGGTCGCGTCGTGAAGAACGTGGCCGGCTTCGACCTCGTCCGGCTCCAGGTCGGCGCCTGCGGAACCCTCGGGATCCTGACCGAGGCCACCGTGCGCCTCCGACCGCTCCCGGCCGTTGATCGGAGTTGTGCTATCCCGCTCCCTGCGGCGCAGTCCGATCTCACTGCGCTCCTCGTATCGCTGCGGCAGATCCCGCTTAGTCCGCTCGCCATGGAGGCCCTCAACCCCGCCCTGGCGGCCTGCGCCGGCCTGCCCCCGGCGCAGATGCTTCTCGTGCGGGTCGGCGGCTCGCACCCCGCCGTCGCCCAGGCCGTGGAGGCGCTGGCTCGACACCCTCACACCACGGAAATCCCCAGCAGCGCCTGGCCCGTGCTCTCCGCGTCGGAGCCGGCCGACGCCATGAGCGTTCGGTACTCCGTGCGGCCATCGCAATGGCCGTCGCTCTGGATCACCGTCTGTGCCGCCAGCGACGCGTCGGCGCGCGTGCACGGCACTCCCTCCCGGGGCGTGGTCCGTGTGGTGGGGCCCGCGGAAACCCAGCACCGCGTGCAGCAGGCGGTCGCACCGCTCGGCGCGGTGGAGATCGCGGAACCGGCGGGCCGGGGCGTCACCGGCGTGCCGGCCCTGGCGGAGCTGGGTCGCCGCGTGCGCGATGCGTTCGACCCGCAACGGAGGCTCAACCCCGGAGTGATGGACGATGGCCGCAGCTGAACATCCAGGCACGCCCTGCGCACTCCCCGGCACCCCCCTCGCACAGGCTGGCGCCGGGCTCGACCTGTGCGTGCATTGCGGATTCTGCCTCCAGGCCTGTCCCACCTACCTCGCGCTCGACAACGAGAACGACTCTCCCCGTGGCCGCCTCGTCCTCATGCGGGGACTCCTCGCCGGAGACCTCGACGCGGCCGACGATGCGGTCGCTGCACACTTCGATCGCTGCCTGGGGTGCCGCGGCTGCGAAACGGCGTGCCCGTCGGGGGTCCCTTACGGCACGCTGCTCGAGGCGACCCGCACCACCCTGGCCGCCTCCCGGCCGCGTCCCTTCGCTGCACGTCTCATCCTCGGCACCTTCCGGCACCCGCTCCTGCTGCGCGTCGCACTCGCCGTCGCCCGCGTCGTGCGCGGGACGGGCCTCCCCGCCCTGCTGGCCCGCCTGCCGCGCCAGGTGTCGTTCCCGTTTGCCATGCTGGCGTCCACCCGACGCGCCTGGCCGACGGCGCCCTACACGCCAGATGCCGATGCCACCGGCCCGACCGTCGCGCTGCTGACCGGCTGCGTGATGGAGGGACTGTACACCGAGACGAACCGGGCCACGGAGCGCGTCCTCGCGCACAACGGGTATCGCGTCGTCCCCGTGGGAGGGCAGCGCTGCTGCGGGGCATTGCACGCGCACGCCGGTGACGTCGAGTCCGCGCGGGCGCTCGCGCGCGCGAACATCGCGGCCTTCGAGGCCAGCGGGGCCGACTACGTGGTGACCAACGCCTCGGGGTGCGGCAGCCTGTTGAAGGAATACGAGCACCTCTTCGCCGGGGACGAGACCTGGCAACCGCGGGCCCGGCAGGTCGCATCGCGTGCGCGGGACGTCAGCGAACTCCTGGCGGCACGCGGACCGCGCCGCGGTGGCGTGGTCAACGCCGTGGTCACCTGGGATGCGCCATGCCACCTCCAGCACGCGCAGCGCATCACCGCGGCGCCGCTCGCCGTCCTGGGCGCCATTCCCGGGCTGCGCGTGGTCCCGCTGGTGGACAGCGATCACTGCTGCGGCAGCGCGGGGATCTACAACCTCGTCGAGCCGGACACGTCGAATCGCGTCCTGGACGCGAAACTCGCGCGCATCGAGGCGACCGGCGCGGACGTCGTGGTCTCCAGCAACCCGGGATGCCTCATGCAGTTAGGGGCGGGATTGCGCACGGGCCAGCACCGCGCCCAGGCCATCCACCTGGTGGATCTCCTGGATGCCGCGTACGCGGCGGAGGGCAGCCCCCATGCGCCCTGACGCGATCCTCGTGGAGCTGGACGGCATCGTCCTCGACACCTTTGCGGCGCGGCGACAGGCCCTCAGCGAGGCCCTGCGGGTCCACCAGGTCGAGCTCACCGATGCCGAGTACTGGGACTGGTGCGCGGGCTGGCCAGCAGCCCGTGCCATCGAGGCCATCGCGCGTGAGCGACGCCTGCCCCTCGACGCCACGGACCTCGAGCTCCTGCGGTTGCGCGCCGAGCGCGCCCTGACCGCCTCGCTCGGCAAGGGCACCATCCTCGCGGACGGCGCGCGGTCGGCCCTCGAACGACTCGCCGCGCGCCATCGCCTGGCCGGCGTCACCCGCCTGCGCCGGGCAGACGTCGCGCCCATCCTGGAACTCGCGCGGCTGGAGCATGCGTTTGCCTTTGTCATCGGCGCGGAGGACGCGACCGCCGACAAGCCGGACCCGGCGCCCTACCACCTCGCCGTGCGCCGCCTGGGCCGCTACCGCGGTGGATCGAGCGGCACGGTGGTCGCACTGGAGAACGGGGCGGCCGGCATTCGCTCCGCCCAGGCCGCCGGGCTCCCGTGCATCGCCGTGGGACCCCAGCCAGCGCACATCGCGCTGGAAGCCTCGGCATACGTTCCCTCACTCGCCATGCTCGACACGGCCACCCTCGCCACGCTCCTCGACCCCCCGCACCAGTGACGCTCCCGACACTCGACGCCCACGTCGTCCGGCGCACGGACCTGGTGCGCATCGCCTTCACCGGACCGCAGGCGGCCACCGTCGTCAACGGCCTGGTGACGAACGATGTGGTGGCGTTAGGCGCCGGCCAGGGATGTTATGCCGTGGCCCTGACGCCCAAGGGGAAGATCGTCGCCGACCTCCGGATCTATCGCACGGACGACGCCGTGCTGACCGACACCACGATCGAAGCCGCCGAGGGATGGAAGGCCCTTGTCCGGAAGTTCGTGAACCCGCGCTTGTCGAAGTACACCGACCAGACGCCCACCCTCGGGTTCTTCGAGCTGTACGGTGCCCGGGTGGGTGATCGACTCGCGGCACTGGGCGCGACGTGGACGGCGGACTATGCGCACGGGGCGGTCACGCTCGACGGGGTGGAGGCTGGGATCGCCCGCCTGCCCGGGATCGGGACGCAGCCAGGGGCGGTGGTGTGGTGTCCGTCGGAGTCAGCCGCCGCAGTCGGGGAGACGCTGCAACGGACGGGGATCAGCGAGGGATCGGTGGACGGCCTGGAGGCATGGCGCGTGGAGGGCGGCCGTCCTCGCTGGGGCATCGACATGGATGACACGATGCTCGCGCAGGAGGCCAACATGGATGACCTGCACGCGATCTCCTACACCAAGGGATGTTACACCGGCCAGGAGTTCGTGGCGCGGTTGCACTATCGCGGGCACGTGAATCGCTACCTCCGCGGACTCCGGCTGGACGCGTCGGTCCCGCGCGGGGCGTCGGTGGTGCACGGCGACGGGGCAATCGTCGGCGATGTCCGGAGCTGCGCCGTGTCCGCGCAGGCGGGCCCGCTCGCGCTCGCGCTCGTTCGCCGCGAGGTCCCGGACGGGGCCACGGTCCGGGTCCGGACCGGTGACGCCGAGGTGGGCGCGACGGTCATCCCGCTGCCGTTTAACCGTTAGGCAGGCACCGGAAACACGAAGGGCGCGCCCGAAGGCGCGCCCCAGGTGATGCGTGGAACCGACCGCTTAGTGCTTGGTCGTGTCGCCAGCCATGCCGGAGTCGTGCTTCATGCCGCTGTCCATCTTCATGGCGCTGTCAGCCGGGGCGGCCATCGCCGGGGCCGGGGCAGCAGTAGCAGCGGAATCCGCGGCCGGCGCTTCTTCCTTGGCGGCGCAGGCGGCGAGGACGACCATCGAGGCAACGAGAGCGAGGCGCTTCATGGAACGATTCTCCTGAACGAGTGGGGGAGCGGGGGTTGGACCGCGGGGCGAGCACGCGAATCGCCCGCCGGTGACTTGCGAGACTAACCATGCACTGCGCCTAGCGCGTTCGTGCACACCCCGCTCGTCATCGCGGCAAGTAGGGTGCGCGCTGAATCTATGACTCATGGGGTTCCTGTCAAGCGCCCAAGTCGTTCTCTCCCAAGGGTTTCCCCCGCGGATTCGCGCCCGAAGGGTGCGCGCGGCTATTCTTTGGGCAGTCCCGCCTCGAGCGCCCGATGGCCACCGCATCGATTCCTCGCACTCCCGCCGCCCCCCAGATCGTGCGCGGGGCCTGCCCACACGATTGCCCGGACACCTGCGCCACCGTGGTGACCGTGGTCGATGGCACGGCGACCTCCATCCGCGGTGACTCCGAGCATCCGGTCACCGCCGGCTTCCTCTGCGCGAAGGTAAACCGATACCTGGAAAGGACTTACCACCAAGATCGCCTGACCACCCCCTTGAAGCGCATCGGCCCCAAGGGCTCTGGCGCCTTTGCGCCCGTCAGCTGGGACGAAGCGCTGGACGACATCGCGGCGCGGCTCCGGAGCATCGTGAATACCGCTGGCCCGGAGGCAATCCTGCCCTACTCGTACGCCGGCACCATGGGGCTGATCCAGGGGGAATCTGTGGACCGGCGCTTCTTCCACGCGCTCGGCGCCTCCCGCCTCCTCCGGACGATCTGCTCGACGGCCGGATCCGAGGGGATCACCATGACCAATGGCAACCGGGTGGGGGCGGATAGCGAAGCACTCGCCCAGGCCGACCTGGTGCTCCTGTGGGGGACCAATACGCTGACGGCCAACCCGCACCTGTGGCCGTTTGTCCTCCAGGCCCGCGCGAACGGTGCCCCGGTCATCTGCATCGACCCGATCCGCACCCGCACCGCCGAACAGTGTGATGAGTGGTTGCCGATCCGCCCGGGCACCGACGCCGCGCTCGCCCTCGCGATGATGCACGTGATGTTCGCCGAGGGGCTCGAGGATCGCGACTACATGGAGCGCTACACCCTGGGTGGTGATGCCCTCCGCGAGCGGGCGGCCGTGTGGACGCCAGAACGTGCCGCGACGATCACCGGGCTCCCGGCGACCCGCATCCGCGAGCTGGGGCGGCAGTATGGCCGGGCCCGCGCGGCCTTCGTCCGCATCAACTACGGCTTGCAGCGCCACGCCGGTGGCGGGATGGCCGTCCGCACGATTGCCTGCCTGCCGTCCATCGCCGGCCACTGGCGGCGCCCCGGCGGCGGTGTGCAGCTCAGCACGAGCGGGAACTTCAAGTTCAACCGCGAGGCCCTCGGCCGACCCGACCTTGGCGCGACGGCGCGCGCGATCAACATGGTCCGCCTGGGCGAGGCGCTGAATGCCCCGGATGCCGGCGTCGGTGGCCCACCGGTGCAGGCGCTCGTGGTCTACAACTCCAACCCGGCCGACATCGCCCCCGACCGCAACGCCGTGCTGCGCGGCCTGGCGCGTGAGGACCTGTTCACCGTGGTCCTCGAACACTTCCAGACGAACACCGCCGACTGGGCTGACTACGTGCTGCCGGCGACCACCCAGCTCGAGCACTGGGACGTCCACTTTGCCTACGGGCACAACTACGTCACGCTCAACCAACCCGCGATCGCCCCGGTTGGGGACGCGCGCCCCAATTCCGAGATCTTCCGGCAGCTGGGACGCCGCATGGGGCTTCCGGCAGAACTCTTTGCCGAGGATGACCCGTCACTCATCCGGCTGGCCCTGGCCTCGTCCCACCCGAGCTTCGCGGGGGTGACATGGGAACGGCTGCTCGAACATGGCTGGGCACGGTTGAACCTGCCGACTCCCTACCTGCCCTTTGCGACCGGCGGGTTCGGCACACCGTCCGGAAAGTGCGAGTTCTACTCCGAACAGATGGCGGCGCTGGGGCTGGATCCCCTGCCGACCTTCACCCCTCCCCGGGAGCTCCCCGAGGAGGATCCGGAGCGGGCCGCGCGGTTCCCGCTGATGTTGATCTCGTCGCCGCGCCACTACTTCCTGAACACGACCTTCGTGAACATTGCGTCCCTCCGCAAGCAGGCCGAGCCGGAGTGCGTGATGCATCCACGGGACGCCGAGCGTCGCCACCTGGTGAGCGGCATGCGCGTGGTGATCCACAACGACCGCGGGCACTTCGTGACCGTGCTGCGCGTTGAGGATTCGGTGCGCGAGGGGGTGGTGTGGGCACCGTCGATCTGGTGGGGCAAGTACTCGCCGGATGGCAACAATGCCAATGCGGTGACCGGGCAGGGCGAGACGGATCTTGGCCGTGGGCCGGTCTTCTACGACACCCTCGTCGAGGTCAGCGCCGCGGACTGACGCAGGGCCGTGGGGCGGACGCACGGTGCGCCCCCCACTCGGCAGGGACAGACATTCACGCAGCACGCCGCGCCACCGGTGCGGCGCCCAGACAAACCGGCGAGGGTTTCTTGGCAGAGCTTCCACGCACGTTAGGCGCACTCAAGCAGCACCCGCTGGGCACGCGCGATCGCGTCCTCCGTTCCGTCAAGGACGAGATGCGCAGCAACCTGCTCGCGCGGCTGCGCGCCGGGGGCCCGATCTTCCCCGGGGTGCACGGCTACGAGGACACGGTGATGCCGCAGGTGATCAACGCCATCCTCGCGCGGCACAACTTCATCCTCCTCGGCCTGCGCGGGCAGGCCAAGTCCCGCCTGCTCCGCGCGCTCACCACGCTGCTCGACGAGCAGCTGCCGGTCGTCGCCGGGAGCGAGGTGAATGACAACCCGTACGCCCCGATCTCCAAGTACGCCCGGCAGCTGCTGGACGCCCAGGGCGATGCCACGCCGATCGCCTGGGTGACGCGGGACCAGCGCTTTGTCGAGAAGCTCGCCACGCCGGACGTCACGATTGCGGACGTGATCGGCGACGTCGACCCGATCAAGGCCGCGCGCGGGGGCCACCTGCTCTCCGACGAACTGACGATCCACTACGGCATGCTGCCGCGCGCGAACCGCGGCATCTTTGCGCTCAACGAGCTCCCGGACCTCGCGGGCAAGGTGCAGGTGGGCCTGTTCAACATCATGCAGGAGGGTGATGTGCAGGTGAAGGGGTACCCGGTGCGCCTGCCGCTGGACGTCCTGCTCTGCTTCACGGCCAACCCGGAGGACTACACCGCGCGCGGCAAGATCATCACGCCGCTCAAGGACCGCATCGGGAGCGAGGTAATCACGCACTACCCGGAGACGGTCGCCCTGGGAATGCAGATCACGGCGCAGGAAGCCTGGACGGAGCGCGACGGCCCGCCCACTCGCATTCCAGAGTTTGTCGCCGAGGTGATCGAGCGGGTGGCCTTCGAGGCACGCCACGACAAGCGCATCGACCGCCGGTCGGGCGTGTCGCAGCGCCTGCCCATCTCGCTCATGGAGAGTGTGGTCTCCAACGCGGAACGCCGGGCCGTGCAGCTCGGCGACGCGGAGGTCGTGCCCCGGCTCTCGGACCTGTACGCCGCCCTGCCAGCGATCACGGGCAAGCTCGAGTTGGAGTACGAGGGGGAGTTGGTCGGCGCCGCCGCCATCGCCCGCGAGCTGATCCGTCGTGCGTGCGATGCGACCCTGCGGGACCGCGTGGGCCCGTTCGATGCCGACGCGGTGGTCCTCTGGTTCGAGCAGGGCGCCGCCCTCGAGGTCTCGGACGACGTCTCGAGTGCCACCCTGCGCCAGGCGTTCGACACGGTGCCCGGGTTGCTCGCCCTCGTGGAGCTGGTGGGCCTGGCCCGCGCCGACGACCATGCCGCCGAGGTCGCGGCGTGCGAGCTGGTGCTCGAGTCCCTCGTCGCGCGGCGCAAGCTCTCCCGCAGTGAAAGCGGGTTGTACGCGCGCGCCCCGCACGAATCCCGCCGTCGGCCAGGCCACGACCTGGAGTCATGACCCTCCCGGCGCCGTCAGCGACCGCTGCGTCCAGTGCCCTGGTGATCCGGCGCGCGTCCGCGCAGGACCTGGCGATGGTCGTGGGACTGCGCGCGGCGCTCCGGCGCGAGGAGCAGGCGTTGGCCGGTGCCGGGCTGGTGCCGGAGGAGAGCGGCGGCGCCCTGCGCGACCTCACCCGTCGCCAACTCGCCGATACATCGCAAGGGTGGTTTGTCGCCACCCTCGGCAACGAGGTGTGCGGCATCCTGCGCTGCGCGATCGCGCGACGCGATGGGGTGGCGCGCTACGGCGTGCTGACGACCGCGTACGTGTCCCCGGCCTGCCGGCAACGTGGGGCCCTGCGGGCGCTCGTGGGCGCGGCCGCGGACTGGGCCGGCGCGCGAGGGGTCAGTGACCTGCGCGTGCGGACCAACACCGGGAATGCCACCGCGAATGCCGCGTGGGAAGCGCTGGGCTTCGTCCCCGCACAGGTCATCCGTCGCCGCGTGCATCCATGAGCGCCCGGATCATCACCATCTCGCGGCTCTTCGGGTCTGGGGGATCCGAGGTAGCTCGGCAGGTGTCGACACAACTCGGGTGGACCCTCCTCGACAATGCCTTCATCGAGCGCATCGCGGCCGGGTTGCACGCGACCCCCGCCGAGGTGGAGGCGATCGACGAGAAGGGCCCCACCCTCGCCGAGCGTCTCGCCGACGCGCTGGCGTACGGCACG
>JAEUJL010000448.1 GCA_016794835.1 Gemmatimonadota bacterium
GACGCCGCCGAGCTGGCGCGACCCGTGCCGTTGGACACCCGCGTGATCGAGGGCTACAACGCGCTGCACCTCGCGCTCTCCCTCGGGATCGGGGTCGTGGTGATGCGGCTCGTGGGGATCGCGGACCGCGAGCCATCTCGCCGAGTGCCGATGCTGCTGCTCGTCGTTGGTGGCTACGTCGCGACCGTCCTCGTGGTCGGCTGGGTGAGCGCCCCCATTCGCGACGTCCTCCCCTGGTGGTCGATTGTCACCGCGAACACCCTCGCCGTCCTCGCCGGGGCGGTCTACATCGCCCGGCGGCGCCCCGGCATCGTCGAGCGCCTCCTCATGCACCGCGACGGAATCAATCGGAAGTAACCGCGCACCACACGCACCCCGGGATCACGGAGTACGCAAGACCGTACGCTCCCCGGACAAAGGAGCGAAGCGACTGCAGATCCGGGGCCCAGTGTCGTTCGCCCTCCCTGCGCTGACTGCGCCCATCGCCTAACGCCCTGGTGCCACAGTCACCGTCACCCGCATGATCCGGTCCAGGCGCGGGTACGCTCTATCCATGAACGCATTCCCTCCGCGCTCGAGCGGCCCCTGCCGGCCCTGGCGCACCCCGCCGCCGGACTCCTCACCATACCCCGCGTACAGGGCGTCGACCACCTCCATCCCCTGCACCACCGTCCCCAGCACCGTGAACGGCTCCACGTCGTTGCGCGGGTTGTCCGCAAGGTTGATGTAGATCTGCGTGTTGCGCGTGTGCTCGCGCCCCGGCCCTTCATATGAAAAGGCGAAGGTGCCGCGTGTGTTGGTGGAGCGCGGCGGGTCGTCCCGGAGGTACCGCCCCTTCCACGCCGCGTTCACCGCCGAGTCCCCGTGCAACCCGAACTGCGCGATGTATCCGGCGCGCACCCGGTGAAATCGCGTGTTGGTGTAGTAGCCGAGCCGGGCGAGGTTGTAGAGGCGGTCCGCGCCGATCGGCCCCCAGTCGCGATGCAGCTCCAGCACGAAGACCCCCTTCGTGGTCTCGAATCGCAGGTGGGCGACCGGTGGCGCGGGCCGCGTCCACTCGGCGCTCGCGGGGTCGAGCAGGACTGGCGCAGTTCGCCCGCCCGGCGTTGCACACGCTGCAACGGCCGCGAGCCCGAAGGCCCACAGGGGACGGATCCTCGTCGACCGAGGCAGCGCCCTGTTGGACGGCACGACTCTCCCGACGATGACGCCAGGGCGGTCAGTCGGCTTCACTCGTCGATCGCGAGCCATGGCGAGGGGCGTGTCTGCTGAATCCAGGTGGACCCGGCGGCTATCCCGCGCGCTTGCGGCGTGTTGGTGGCGTAGCGTCCCGGACACGATCGACATAACTGCGCAAGACGGCATTGATCCGCGTCTGGTACTTCGGGCCGGTCGCGCGAAAGTAGGCGATGACGTCTGTATCGAGCCGGATGGAAATCGCCTCCTTCGTGACGGGCATGACCACGCGTGCCTCCTCCCAGAAGTCGGCAGGAAAGTCACGCAGCTCGGCCGGTGACGTCCTGGCAATTTCCGCATCGGTCAGCCGACGGAGACGGGCGAGGTCAGCCCGGCCTTGCGTCGGGGTCGGGGTCGGGGTCGACTTGCGAGCGGATGGCTTCGAGGCTTTCGGCATAGCGGCGGCGCTCCTTGCGATTGCTGACACGGGCACTGATCAGGCGGCGAACGACGGAACCATCGGGAGCTATACGATCTGTGAAGACGACGGTAAGCGGAATGCCATCAGCCAGGCCGAGGGCGACCACTCGATGCTCGCCGTAATCCCTCCGGGTGTCGTCAAACTCGACATACGGCCCGGCGAATAGTTGCACGGCGAACGCGAAGTCAAAGCCCCGCCGCTCGAAGTTGTGGTCGCTCTTGGCCGGATCCCAGTCGAACGTCACTTGCGGAACCTACGAATGTATATACAGCGTGTCAAGCCGGGCCTGAGCTACGGACGCGACGCGAAAGGCGCGCGCCTGTACGTACTCGCCGTTACGCCGCGCATTTCGTCCACGAACGAATCCGACCGAGCACCGGCGGCGCCGCGGAGCTCTCGTCCCTGGGGCCAGGGTCAGTTGTTGGCCTTCCGCCTGGCTCCCCTGCAGGTCTGGGCGCCCGCCGGCACCTGGCCCCGCACCGCCGGAAGCACGTCGTTCACCAACGCCACCACCGACACCCCCGGCTGCTCGATGTTGAGCGCGTGCGCCGCGTGCGGAAAGGCCACCCACTTCTTGTAGGGCGCGCACACCTTCCGGAAGTAGGCCCGTGCCAGATCAACGTTCGTCTGCCAGTCGTGATCCCCCTGCATCACCACCAGCGGCACCTGGAACGTCGTCCCCACGTCACGCTCGGCGTCCCACCCCAGCACCGGCGACATCGCCTCCTGGTACCGCGCCATGGCGTCCGCGTCCGGAGCCTGCGCCGCCGCGTACGCCGCGGCCGGATAATCCGGCGAGACGTACTCCAGCGCGTCCATCCGCCGGCCCCACGAATCGCCGGCACCCTTGATGTTGTGCCAGGTCGTGGAGTCCGGGAACCCTAAACCGAACTTGCGACTCCAGGCAAACAACGCCGCCGGATCGCTCGCCGGCGGGAGCGGACCGACCTCACGGAGCCGTTGCGCTTCGGCCGTGTTCCCCGAAGCCTCCGCCGCCGCGAGGAGGCGGCGGTACAGGATGCGCGGGCTCTCCAGCCAGTTGACCGCGAGCCCCTGCGTCACCGCCACATGCAGCAGGTCCGGCCGCCGACGCGCGATCTCCAAGGTCAGCACCGTTCCCCACGACTGGCCTACAAGGACGATCTTCCGTTGCCCGAACTCGGTCCGGAGCTTCTCGATCAGTTCGATCGCATCACGGATGACCTGCTCCTTGTTCAGCGTGCCCTTGAGCTTGGCCGCCTCCTCGGGAGTGCCGAGCGACCGGCCGAATCCCCGCTGGTCCCAGTGGACCACGAGGAAGAAGTCCTCCCACGGCCGCTGGTAGGAGTAGGCGACCGGCGAGATGGGGCTGCCGGGGCCGCCGTGCAGGAAGAGCAACACCGGCGCGCGACGGTCCTGGCCGCGGAGCATGATCCACTGCTTGGCGCCGCCAAGCGTTAGGTAGCGCTGCTCGTCGATCCCGTTGGGGGCGACGATCCGGCCGATGTCCGCGAGGGCGGTGCGGATCTGCTCGCGTACCTCCTCGCCGGTCCTGGCGCGAGGCTCGACCGTCGGAACTTGGCTTTGGACCGCGGCGACCGGAACGATCAGGGACAGGGCCGCGAACAGGTGGCGGCTGCGTGCGATCGACGATCTGCGTGTGCGCAACATGTGGCTGGCCGCTACGCTGCGCTGCCAGTCCACGGCCGTATGCGCCGGAGCACCGGGGCAAGCTCTC
>JAEUJL010000469.1 GCA_016794835.1 Gemmatimonadota bacterium
TACATGCGGCGCGGCGCACAGACCATGCAGGTGCTGGACCAGCGCGCCCAGGAGATCGGCCGCGGGAATCCCGGGCTGCGCTTTCCCGAACCGGCGGGCCTTGGCCCGGCCTGGAAGCACCTGATCGCGTCGCTCAACCACCTGCTGGACCGGGCGGAGGAGTCTGGCGAGGAGCAGCGCACCTTCATGGCCGCGGCGGCCCACGAGCTGCGCACCCCGGTCGCCGTCATCAGCGGCGAAGCGCAGGTGGCCCTCGACAATGAAGATGCGGACCTGCGCTCCCTGCGCGGCTCCCTGCGCCTCATTCGACAGGAGTCGCGCTCGCTGACGCGCATCGTGGAGGAGTTGTTCCTCCTCGCGCGCATGCGCGCCCGCGAGGCGATGGTCCAGGCGGTCCCCTTGTACCTCGACGAAGTGCTGGAGGACACCGCCTCGGCGTTGCGCCGCCTGCCTGGGGCCGCGGATCGGATCGTGGTGCGCGTCGCCGCCGGCGACTACTCGCTCCGCGGCGACGAGGCCCTGCTCACGCGGGCGGTGACGAACCTGACCGTGAATGCCCTGCGGCACTCCCCGGCGACCGCACCGGTGGAACTCGAGTTGTCCCGCGACGATGCCTGGTTTCACCTGACGGTCACCGACCGGGGCAGCGGGATCCCGGAGAATGAACAGCCGCGTGTGTTCGATCGGTTCTTCCGCGGGCGGCGCGGTCGACGTGAGGACGATGGTGCCGGCCTCGGGCTGGCGATCACCCGCGGGGTCGTCGAGGCGCACGCCGGCACGGTGCAGCTCGTGCGATCCGGGCCCGAGGGGTCGCAGTTTCGCATCGACCTCCCCGCACCGCCCACGCCACCGGGTGACGCCGGAATGTCCGGGGCATAGCTTGCGGGCTTCGTGCCTCGACCATTGCCCCTGCTGCCATGTCCGTGCTGATCCGCGCGTCGCTGTTGTCGATCGTCCTCCCCGTCCTCGCGGTTGCCCAGGGACCCGGCCTGTCGGGTAACAACGGGATGGGTCGCGTCGCCCGCGCCTCCCAGGCGACCACCGCGCCCGTCATCGACGGCAAGCTCGACGACGCCGCCTGGAAGGATGCGACGCTGTTCACCGAGTTTGTCCAGCGTGAGCCGCTGGAGGGGACCCCGGTCTCCGAGCGCACCGAGGTCCGGGTCACCTCGGACGGAGAGGCGTTGTATGTCGCGGCCTGGCTGTTCGATCGCGAGGCCGCGCTCATCGTCCCGAGCGAGAAGATCCGGGATGTGACGCTCACGAACAGCGACTACTTCGGGTTCATCCTCGACACGTACCACGATCGCCAGAACGGCTTCTTGTTCGGGACGACCCCCAGCGGCATCGAGCACGATGCGCAGGTGGTGCGCGAGGGCGAGGGTGGCGGGGTGTTCCAGGCCGGGCAGACGCGGGCGCAGGCGGGCTCGATGGGCGGGATGAACCTCAACTGGGATGCCAGCTGGACCGTGGCGACCTCGCAGGATGCGGAGGGGTGGTATGCCGAGTTCCGCATCCCGTTCCGGACGATCCGCTACGGCGGCGGGCGCGAGCAGACGTGGGGCTTCAACATCATGCGCGGGATCCGTCGCAAGAACGAGGAGGCGCTGTGGTCGCGGGTGAACCGGCAGTTCACGATCGCCCGGTTGTCGCAGGCGGGGACGCTCCAGGGGCTGCAGGTGCCCGAGAACCGCATCGCGACCGTCACCCCGTACGTCCTGGGACAAACGACGCGCAACTACCTCACGGAGTCGAAGTTCCGCACCCCGGGGGAGTTTGGCGTGGACGCCAAGTATGGCATCACCCCGGCGTTGACCCTCGACCTGACCTACAACACGGATTTCGCGCAGGTGGAGGTGGACGAGCAGCGCACCAACCTGACGCGGTTCCCGATCTTCTTCCCCGAGAAGCGCCCCTTCTTTTTGGAGAACGCCGGGGTGTTTGCGGCGGGGACCCCCCAGGCCGTGGACCTGTTCTTCACCCGTCGCATTGGGATTGACTCGGTGGGACAACCGACGCCGATCATCGGGGGCGGGCGACTGACGGGGCGCATTGGCGGACTGACCGTCGGTGCCCTGCAGATGTTCACCGACAACAACGGCGCGGTGAAGGGCAACAGCTACACCGTGGCCCGCGCGGTGCGCGAGATCTCGGCGCGCTCGCGCCTGGGGGTGATCGGCGTGCAGCGCATGCGGACCGGGAACTC
>JAEUJL010000479.1 GCA_016794835.1 Gemmatimonadota bacterium
GCTCTCTCCCAGGCTGGGGGCACCACCAACGCCACGCGGTATTCCCAGCCGCTCATCGTCGTCGACGCCGACGGGGATCGTCTCGGGCATGATGCACACATCGAGGGATTTGTGTTCCGCTCGGGCCACGCTGACGGCGTCACGACCACGGGGGGCGTGGGAGTGTTGAGCCTTCGGGCGACCGGCCTGGAGGTCATCGGCAACAGCTTCGAGGGCAACTTCACGGAACGTGTGGACGTGCGATCGGGGGGCGCGCTGGTCGAACGCAACTATTCCAGCGGCCCCGGCGGCACCTGCGACATCTGCATCAACGGTCCCGGTACAAGCTTCGTCGTGCGATCCAACACCCTCGTCGAGGGCGGGATTCCGGGCGTGCTGGTGCTCCCAGCCCTCGTACTCCCGCTCCCCCCGGGTCTCACGCAGGTGGTGCCGCCTCCCGTCTCCAGCACGTCCGTGCTCATCGACAACAACGATGCCAGCGGGCACCAGAGCATCCCCGTGGGGACGGCGTATCGCATCGGGGCGCTCGGCAATGGCGCCCCGGGCACCCAGGGCAACCTGTCGGTGACGCTCACGCGCAACCGGGCAAGCAACAACCGGTTTGGCCTCATCGTGGAGGCCGGGTTCCCCGTCGCTGGCGCGGCGCTGCGTGGCGACATCTCGGTGACCACCTCAGCGAACACCTTCACCGCGAGCTGCCAGGCCGACCTGCTGGTCTCCCTGTCCCGTCACACCACGGGGTTGGGATTGGGGACGCTCCCGTACCTGCGCAACTCGACGTACTCCCTCGCCCTTGGACCGGACCTGCCGTTTACCAGCGCGTGGTACGCGCACCCGGCTGGCCTGGGCAACACGCTGCGCGTGAATGGCGTCGACATACCGCCAGGCGCCCGGGCCCCGTATGACGCGACCAAGGTGTGTTCGTGATCCGGGTGGCGAGGCGCGGTGCCGACCCACACCTTGGGTCATGAGCGAAACACCGGGGTCGAAAATGCGAGCCGGAGTCCAGGGCGCTCCCATGGTTCCCCTCCGGCTCTCCGTCCTCGGCCCCGTGACCGTGCGCCGGCACGACGACCCACCGGCGTCATCGTCCGTGACGCAGGCCCTGCACCTGGCCCTGTTCACGTACCTCGTGCTGGCGCGACCGCGCGGGCTGCAGTCGCGCGCGACGGTGAGCGCATTGCTGTGGCCTGGCCAGGACGCCTCGCGCGCTCGGCGTGGGCTCCGCAATGCCCTGTACGGGCTGCGACAGGCCCTGGGCCAGGACGTGGTCGTCTCGGTCGGCGAGACGTTGATCGGCGTGCCGCCGAGTGCGGTCTCGTGTGATGCGCTCGAGCTCGAGCGGGGCACGCTGTCGTTAGGCGGCACGGCCCTGGGCACGTGCACGCCGCTGGACGGCCTCCGCGTCGATGAGGCCCCGGCATTCATGCAGTGGCTGGAGGGAGAGCGCGACCGACTCCGCGCCATGCTCCGCGCGCCACGTGCCGGCGATCACACCGCCTCGCCGACCCCGGGCGTGGCACCAGCGCCAGCCCCGTCCCCGCATTCGCTGGATCCGGAGGTGCACTACCTCCGCGGCCACTACCTCTTCCTGCGCGCCGCGCCGGGCGGGTCGCCGGAGGACCTGGAGCAATGCCGCCAGCAGTTTGAACGCGCCCTCGAGCTGGCGCCGGACTATGCCCTCGCCCTGGCCGGCCTGTCCAACTACTACGCCGTCCTCGCGCGGCGCGGGCCGTACGCGCAGTTCCACGCCACCTTCGCCCGCGCCCTGGAGTACGCACGCCGTGCCGCGGACCTCGATCACCGACTGGCGATTCCCCACGTGCATTTTGCCGTCGGGGCGCAGTATGTCGACGGCGACTGGGAGCGCGCCGGCCGCGAGTTCGCGATCGCGGTCGCCAAGGAGCCGGACTATGCGGAGGGACGGCGTTTCTATGGCGTCTGGCTTTCCCAGGTTGGGCAACGCGAGGCATCGCTGGCCGAGATGGAGACCGCGGCGATGCTGGAGCCGGATATCCCGCACATCCTGAGCTCCCTGGGCGCGGCGCGCCTCGCCTGTGGCGACGTGACCGGCGCGGAGAACGCCTTGCGCAAGGCGCTTGCGATCGACCCGCGTCACAAGGCGGCTCGGCTGCGGCTCGTTGGCCTGCTGGAAGACGCCGGGCGCTGGCAGGAGGCGGTCGATGAGCGCACCCGTGCGCCGGCGCTGCCCGGGGCCGCCG
>JAEUJL010000518.1 GCA_016794835.1 Gemmatimonadota bacterium
CCCGATGGTCGCACGCTGCAGACCGTGGAGACGGGCGACATCTCGCGGTTGGTGTCGTCGCGATGGAGGCCACCGACGCCGTTCAGTGCGAAGGGGCGTGACGGCGTCACCGATGTGCACGGGTACCTCTACTTCCCGACCGACTTCGACTCCACGCAGAGCTACCCGGTCGTGGACTACATCTATCCCGGTCCGCAGATCGGGGCCGTGGCCACGCGGAGCTTTGTGAGCAGCGCGCCCGGCAATCCGCAGTCGCTGGCGGAACTCGGCTTCATCGTCTTCACGGTGGACGCCTTCGGGTCGCCGCTGCGCTCCAAGGCGTTCCACGATGCCTACTACGGGAACATGACCGACAACGGGATTCCCGATCACATCGCGGCATTGCGCGAGCTTGCCGTGCGGCATCGCCAGATGGACCTGGGGCGCGTGGGGATCTACGGCCATTCCGGCGGTGGATTTTCCGGGACGGACGCGATCCTGCGGTATCCCGACTTCTTCAAGGTGGCCGTGTCGGGCGCGGGGAACCACGACCAGCGCGGGTACCACTTTCCATGGGGTGAGAAGTACCACGGGCTCGAGGTAAAGGGGCCTAACGGGAGCAACTACGAGTCCCAGGCGAACCAGAACCTGGCGGCCAACCTCAAGGGCAAGTTGCTGCTGACGTATGGGACGCTCGATGACAACGTGCATCCGGACATGACCCTTGCCGTGATCGACGCGTTGATTCGCGCGAACAAGAAGTTCGATGTCTTCGTCTTCCCGAATCGCAACCACGGGTATGCCGCGGAACCGTACGTGATCCAGCAGACGTGGGACTACTTCGTGAAGCACCTGCGCGGCGAGGAGCCTCCCGGTGACTTCATCATCCGGCTCCCCGGCGCTCGACCCTGAGCGAGGATTGCCAATGGGCCGCGCACTGAGCAGACCCCGCGACGATTCCACGGCTTGAGGTGCACTCCTTCCCGATCACCAACATGACCCCCGCTGGACCAACCCCTGATACGCAGCACCCCATCCCGGGGATCACGCGCACCGGCTTCCTGAAGAACTTCATCACGCGGCCGAACATCATCGTCGGTGACTACACCTACTACGATGACCCGCGTGGGCCGGCGCATTTCGAGGAGAGTGTCCTGTACCACTTCGACTTCAATGGTGACCGGCTGATCATCGGGAAGTACTGCTCCATCGCGAGCGAGGTCCGATTCATCATGAATGGGGGCAACCATCCGACGACGTGGCTGACCACGTATCCGTTTCCCATCTTTGGGCAGGGGTGGGAAGCGGGGATGCCGGACGCGTGGCCGACGAAGGGGGACACGGTTGTTGGCCATGACGTGTGGATCGGGTATGGCGCGACGATCATGCCCGGCGTCACCATCGGGAACGGTGCGATCATCGCGACGGGGTCGGTGGTGACTCGCGATGTGCCGAGTTACACGATCGTCGGTGGGAATCCCGCGCACGCGGTGCGCCGGCGCTTTGATGACGAGACGGTGCAGCGCCTGGAGGCGCTGCAGTGGTGGGATTGGGATCCGGCCCGGATCACGCGGAGTGTGCGGGCGTTGTGTCGCGGGGACGTCGCGGCACTGGAGGCCGAGGGGTAGGCGCCGGCTCGACGGAGTGGTCGGCGCAGCTGTCGCGACGTAAGATTGCCCGGGTGACGCACTGGCCGGACGTGGGCCCGAGCGTTTGCAGGGTCGCTCTGGCAGGCGCGCAATCTTTCCCTGGGGAGTCATGAGCATTCGAACTGCGCATCGCCTGATCGGCCGCCTGTCGTTCATCGGCGTCTTGGCCAGCTCACCCGTGGTTCAGGGGCAGCCAACGGCCCGGCCGGAGGCTCCCCAGCCAGCGCGCACGATGCGTTCCGCGCATCACGACTTCCGGATCGAGCGATTCGCTGAGCTCATGCACCCGCATTCCATCACCTTCACGCCGGAGGGTGACATGCTGGTGACGGAGCGCCCCGGGCGGTTGCGGATCATTCGCAAGGGCAAGGTGCTCCCGCAGGCGGTTGCCGGACTCCCGGAGATCCTGGCCCTGGGGCGAGGTGCGACCTCACAGGACGGGCGTGAGCAGGCGGGGCTGCGCGATGTCGTGCTGCATCCGCGCTTTGCGGAGAATCGCCTCCTCTACCTCAGCTATGTGAAGCCGGGGGCCAACGGATACGGCAACCTCGCCGTGGCCCGTGGCCGGTTCACCAACGACCGGCTGACCGACGTGCAGGAGATCTTCCACGCCAACGCCCCCGGCAACGGGACGAATCGCAGCTCGATGTGGGGCGGGCGGATGGTATTCGATCGCAACGGCTTCCTGCTCGTCACGCTGGGCGACCGCCAGTGGCCGTCCGAGGGGGACCTGTCGAAGCACCCCGCGCAGGATCTCCGGTTGCATAACGGGACGACCGTGCGCCTGCATGATGACGGCAGCGTGCCGAAGGACAACCCGTTCGTCGGGCGCGCGGATGCGCTTCCGGAGATCTACACCTGGGGGCACCGGAACGCGCAGGGGATGGCGGTGCATCCGGTGACGGGCGACCTCTGGCAGAACGAGCACGGGCCGCAGGGCGGGGACGAACTCAACCTCATCCGGCCAGGGCTCAACTACGGATGGCCGGTGGTCGGGTACGGCGTGAACTACCGCAGCGGGCTCGCGATTCACGAGGGTACGTTGCGCGCGGGGATGGAGCCGCCGGTGCACGTGTGGGTTCCCTCGATCGGTGTGTCCGGGATGATGTTCTACACGGGG
>JAEUJL010000583.1 GCA_016794835.1 Gemmatimonadota bacterium
CACCTTGCTCGACCTGGTGAACGCCGCGCCGGCGGTGAAGACCGAGGCGCTGCCGTTCCTGCGGGTGATGTTCCTGTTCAGCGGCGGGATGATGGTCTTCTTCATGCTGGGCGGCGCGCTGCGCTCGGCGGGTGACGCGCGAACCCCGATGGTGCTGGGGATCGCGCTGACGGTGCTCAACCTCGTCTTCAACATCATCCTCATCCGCGGGCTCGGCCCCATCCCCGCGTTTGGGACGGTGGGTTCGGCGATGGGCACGTGCCTCGCCTCGGGACTCATCGCGATCTACGCCATCTGGAAGCTGCAGCGCGGTGGTTGGGTGGTATCGTTCCCCCACGGCCACGGGCATGCCCCAGACTGGGAGATCATCAAGTCGCTGTTCAAGTTCGGGCTGCCCGCGGGGATCCAGGGGATCGCGATGAACGTCGGCGGGGTGCTGATGCTGTCGTTCATTGGCTCGATGGCGCAGAGCGCCGAGGCGCAGGCGGCCTTTGCCGTGTCATACTCGCAGCTGTTCTCGCTCATCACCTGGACCTCGACCGGCCTACTCGGCGCGGCGGCGGTGGTGGCCGGGCAGAACCTCGGCGCCGGCCAGCCCGAGCGGGTCGGGCATGGCGTGGAGGTCGCCGCGCGCATCGGGTTGATGGTCGCCGCGGGGATCGGGGTCTTCTTCCTGTTCATCCCGGGGCAACTGCTGGGGATCTTCGGGATGAACGAGCCGGCGGTCGTGGAGATTGGCTCGCTGCTGTTGCGGGTGTTGTCGGTGAGTGGATTGTTCATCACCGTCGCATTGAGCTACACCGGCGGGCTACAGGGCACCGGCGACACCAAGAGCCCGCTCTACATCTCGATCATCTCGCAGGTGATCGTGCCGTTGGGGATCTGCACGATTGTCCGTGCCACGTCGACCCTGGACCCAATCGACATCTGGGTGGCGATCCTCGTCGGGCACATGACCCGCTGTGCCCTGAGCGTCACGCGCTTTCGCCAGGGCAAGTGGCGCGACATCAAGGTGGAGATCCCGTCGCGCGACTGACGCGCGTCAGTGCGGCCCGAGTTGTTTCTGGTGGTGCCGGATGTGCTGGGTGGTGAGGGCCAGCGCATCCGCCGGCTTGAGGCGACCCAGGAAGGGATGCGAGAGTCGCACGTGGGCATCCCGGACCGCCGTGAACTCGCGGTCGAACTGCTCGCCTTCACTTCGCAGGGCGGCCAGCAGGGCCGCGCGGTCATAGGGCCCTGGCGCCGGCCGGATCTCGCGTACGGCCGGCACGTTGGCGGGAAAGCGGCCCTGTTCGGTGATCCGGCGGAGGAAGAGGAGCTGGAACAACCACTGCTTCCAGCGTGAGGTGCGCACGCGAAACCCCTGCCCACCGCGCAACTCCGGGCGCGTGACCACATAGGTCAGGCGCAGGTGCTCGGCCACCTGCGCGGGGGACCAACGGCCATCTGCCGGGACGTGGTTCCACTGGTCATCGGGCACCTGCTCGGCCGCCCGGATGAAGCCGTCGAGCACGTCGAGGTGTGGGGGCAAGGTCATGATCGACTCCGTTTCCGTGAAGAACTGACGTGGACGCGCGCGAGCGTGATTCAGCGCGTGGACTGCCCAGCGAGCTGCACGAGGTCCCAGAGGTTGCCGTACAAGTCCTTGAACACCGCCACCGTACCGTATCCCTCCACCTTGGGCGGGCGCACAAACTCGACGCCCTTTGTGCGGTAGCGTTCGTAGTCGCGCCAGAAGTCATCGGTGTAGAGGAACAGGAAGACCCGACCACCCGACTGGTTCCCGATCGCGGCCCGCTGCACATCACTTGTCGCCCGCGCGAGGAGAAGCGCCGACTCCATGGATCCCGGCGGCGCGACCACCACCCACCGCTTGTCCTGCGCGGGCTGGTAGCTGTCGTCCACCAGGGTGAAGCCGAGGGTACCAACGAAGAAGCCGATGGCCTCGTCGTAGTCCCGGACGACCAGGGCGGTGAGGCCAAGGTGTTGCCTCATCGGGGCGGGCAGCTCGTGGCCCCGTGTGTGCATCGTGCACGGTGGACGCGCTTCATGTGGGGAGCACCCTCGCCGCGGCCTCGGGGGAGGGGATCACCGGGATCACCTCGAAGTCGACCAGGTCGGCCCAGGCGGCGATCCACGCGTCGAGCAGTTCGCGCGCTGGACTCTCCATCACCTGGTAGCAGGTCGTGAGGTCATCGCTCACCCATGACGTGACGTAGGTCAGGCCTTCGGGCGCGAGGCGACCCTGCGCGCGAAAGCGCGTATAGACCGGCACGGCATCTCCCCCGCGGAATCGCTCGATCACCATGTAGAGCACCCCGACCTCCTCGTGCGTCGCGTGACGGGGAAAGGTACTTCCCGAAGGACCCGGCCAGCTCCACCTT
>JAEUJL010000614.1 GCA_016794835.1 Gemmatimonadota bacterium
GGAGGACTCGGCGGTGGCGTCCTGGATCTTGCGGACCATCGAACGGGCAGCCTTGACGTAGGCCTTGCCCAGCGGCGACTCGAGGAACGCGTGATAGTCGCCCACGTCCCACGAGCCCCAGGTGGCCCACACGCGCCCGCCGTAGGAGCGGTCGGTGTGGCTCCCCTTCACGGTGGTCGTGAGGACGCGCTCGCCCGTTGACACGTCGTAGAGCGAGCCCTGCAACGTGACGTTTGCCTGGACGGAGCGGATGGTCAGCTGCAGCGTCTGGCCCTTGATGCGCGGGAGCCACCCGCCCTTGGTGCCATCCTTCGTGGCCGCCTCGAGCACGGTGCCAGCCAGGACGTACCGCACCTTCGCTGCACGCCCCAGCTGGCGGGCCCGGTCCTGGTCGATGGCGTCTCCCTCGTCGGCCTTGAGGACCACGCCAACCAGGGGCGTCGACTCGGCGAACCCGTCGATGAACACCTGGGCGGCCCCGCTGCCGCTCCGGGAGGCGCTCCCGGTGGCATCCACCAACGGGATAATGCCGACACGCACCGCGGCACCCTCCTGGCCCCATGCCAACGACGGAAGGGTGGCCAGGGTGATGCACGTCGCGATGCGCCGCATGGCGCGACGTGAGGTGATCATGGCTGCCCCCCTTCACCGTCCAGGCGCGGGATGGCCAGGCGCGCGAGGGTGTTTACCTGCTGGTCGGTGAGCCCGGAGCCGCGATGCTGGAAGGCGAGGAGCTGGTCGCCCTTGAGGTACGTGAGCGCGCCGACCGGGCTGGTGCCGCGCGCGTCCCAGGGACCCGCGACGCTGGTGGTGGTGGCTGCACCAGTGACCTGCGCGGTGAGCCCGGCGATCCCGTTCGTCATGTTGAAGATCATCCGCCCCTCGGAGCGCGTGGGAGTCAGCACGAGGGCGCGGTGCCCGGGAGCAAACCAGGTGCAGCTGGGGCCATCGCCGCGGGCGAGGGGGTTGGAGTCCTGGCTGCGATACGGGGGCTGCGCGAGGGGACCAAGCACCTCTTCGACCTCGGCACGCGTGAGCAGGGTGCACGGATCGAAACCAGTGGGGGTGACGGCAGCGTCACCGGGCGTGCGCTCGAACGGCAGGTCGGGAACGGCCGCGACGATCCGGAGGGCAAGAGGCTCCACATCGCGCGGGCTGATGGTGAGGCTCTGGATCGAGACCATGATGCCGAGGTGGCCGCGACGTGCGGCGAAGAGCCCGGCTGGCAGTCCACCCACCCAGTCCCACTCCTGCTTGGATTCCCTGGCCGAGGCGAATTCGCCGAGGGAGGCAGCGCCGAGCCCGGCCTGCATCTCAGCGCCGTCGGTCTTCACCTCCACGGCGACCAAGTCCCCGTCGCGTCCTCCCTCTCCCTTTACTTGATAGAGACATCCAGCCCCGGACGAGGACGGCGTGAGGGTTTCGGCGCTCGACACCCTGACCGGGACGCTGCCGAGCGGGCGCCCCAATGTGGACTCCACCGCGGCTGGCTCGAGCCAGGCGCAGGGATCCGCCGACACCAATTGCGTCCGGACTGCGGGCTTTGCCGCGGGGGTGGCTTCGCCGGTCTCGGCGACCTCCGCTTTGCCGCATGCCACCAGGACCGCCAGGACGAACACCCGCCCCACCGGGCCTGTGACTTGACCGAACCGTGAATTCCCATTCGTTTGCTGCCGCATCGTCTCGCTCCAGTCGGAAGGTTCGGCGGGACAATGCGCGGCACTTGTTACGGAGCTGTTCGCGGCAGCGTTACCTCGGCGCGGTAACGGTGCGCGGACCACGAAATGCCTGACGGGAGGCGGATTGGCGCGGCTGCTGACGCTCGGACGCTTTGAATTGCGAGGGGATTCGGCCGGCTCGGGGGCGCCGACGGGGACGCAGCCCAAGCGTCTGGCCCTGCTCACCTACCTCGCTCTCGCGACCCCGCGCGGCTTGCACCGCCGGGACGCCCTCATGGCCCTCTTCTGGCCGGAGTCGGGGACCGACGAGGCACGCAGTGCGCTTCGCCAGGCGCTGCACCATCTCCGGCAGCACCTGGGCGATGGAGGGCTGGAGACTCGTTCAGACGACCGCGTTGGACTGGCCACGGGTGGTGTTTCGTGCGACGCGCTCGACTTCGAGGCGGCGGTAGCCGCGGGTGATGACGCCCGGGCGGTGAGCCTCTATGAAGGGGCGTTCCTCGACGCGGTGTTTGTGCGCGGCGTCTCCCCCGACTTCGAGGAGTGGGCGCACAGGCTCAGGACGCGACTGCGGGGGGAAGCGGCGGAGGCGGCGGGCCGCCTCTCCGAGCAGGAGTGGAACGCCGGCCGCGTGGAGGGGGCCGTGGCCGCTGCCCGCCGACGCACCGAGATCGACCCGGAGAACGAGGGGGCGATCCGTGCGCTGCTCGGCACGCTGCACGATGCGGGGCGCACCGTGGAAGCACTCTCGGTGGCTGAACGCTTCCGACAGCAGCTGCAGCAAGACCACGAGCTGGAGTGGTCCAGGGAGACAGCCGCGCTCGTGGAGTCGATCCAGGAGGGAACGCGTACACCGCGCGAGGCGCCGCCGACACAAGCTCGCGAACGGGAGGCGCCAGCTGCACCGGAGGCCGCGATGCCACCGCTCGCGGTTCCCAATGCAGTTGCCGCGGCGGGATCCCCCACCCCGCCGCACGCGCCGGTCGCTCGCCGACTCGCAGGCCTGCCTCGCCTGCTCGTGTTCGGCGCAGTGGCCGTGGCGTCGGTCTTCGCGTGGCGCGGAGTGGCGGCGCGGCGGGATGGCGGCGCCTCTCCGGTGGCGCGGGAGGCGCGTCCTGTACAGCGCGTCCTGGTCACCGACTTCGTGGAGCGCACGCCGGGGCGTGGCCTGGGGGCGCTCGTGGCCAGCGCGATTCGCGTGGACCTGGCGCAGTCGCCGATGCTGCGCGTGCTCACCACCGCACAGGTCAGCGCGACCCTCAAGCTGCTCAGCCAGCCCGTGGAGGTCTCCATCGACGACTCGCTCGCGCGGGAGATCGCGATCCGCGAGGGCGCATCCGGGTTCGTGATGGGGGAGGTCCATGACGTTGGGGGACAGGTGGTGCTGGC
>JAEUJL010000645.1 GCA_016794835.1 Gemmatimonadota bacterium
GCCATGCTCGAGACGCCTGACGAAGTTCTCGACCATCACCACCGAGGCATCGACGATGAGGCCGAAGTCGAGCGCCCCCAGGCTCATGAGGTTGGCCGAGTACCCAAACGCGTACATCGCCAGGAAGGCGACGAGCATCGAGAGCGGGATCACCGACGCCACGATGAGGGACGCCCGGACGTTGCGCAGGAAGAGGAAGAGGACGGCGATGACGAGGAGTCCGCCCTCCACCAGGTTCTTGAGGATGGTGCGCGTCGTGCGACGAATGAGGTCGGTCTGGTCGTAGAACGGCACGATCTCGACGTGACCCGGGAGCGCCGCGCGCACTTCGGTCATGCGGATGGCCACGTCGCGAATCACCTGGCGGGAGTCCGCGCCACGCAGCTTGAGGATCATCCCGGCGACCACCTCACCGTTCCCGTCCTTGGTGACGGCGCCGGAGCGCTGGAGGGCGCCGGGTTCGATGGTGGCCACGTCACGCACCCGCGTGGCCGTCCCCCCATGCGCGCCGATCACGATCCGCCCGATTTCCTCGCGCCGATCGATGCGGCCCAGGCCTCGCACGGTGAAGCGTTCCCCGCCACTCTCCAGGTACGATCCACCAAAGGTCAGGTTGTTCTCGGCGAGGGCCCGGTCCACGTCCGCGAGCGTGAGGCGCCGCGCGGCGAGCCGGATCGGGTCCACGACGACGTGCACCTGCTCGGTGAAGCCGCCCCACGAGTTCACCTCCGAGACTCCCGGCACCGTGCGCAGGCGCGGCCGGACCACCGTGTTGTGCAGGGTGGTGAGTTCGGTGAGGGTGAGCGAGTCCGAGGTGAGCACGTACTGGTACAGCTCACCCATCGGCGTGGAGACCGGGCCTAACGACGGCTCGACCCCGTCGGGGAGGAGGTCCTGCGCGTCGCCCAGTCGCTGCTGGACCAGGGTCCGGGCGAAATAGATGTCGAAATCATCCGGGAAGGGCACCGTGATGAGCGACAGGCCGAACTTCGAGACCGAGCGTACCTCACTCGCCCCGGGAATCCCCATGAGCGACGACTCGATCGGGAAGGTCACCAGGCGCTCGACATCCTCCGGGGCCATCCCGGGCGCGACCGTGATGACCTCGACGCGGGTGCCCGTCAGGTCGGGAAAGGCATCGAACGGCACGCGCATGACGGCAAACAGCCCCGCGCCCATGAGCGTGAGGACGCCGCCGATGACAAACAGGCGGTTGCGAACCGAGAACTCGAGGAGGCGTCGCATCAGTGCGCGTCGCCGCCCCCGCTGGCCCGGCGCTTGAGGATCTCGGCGCGGGCCACCGCCGCGCCCTTCACGACGACCTGGCTGCCGGTGTCGATCCCGGCGAGGATCTCGGCGCGATCGCGGGTGAGGCGCCCGACCCTGACGCGCACCGCCTCCACGTGCAGCCCGTCGCCCCGTGGCGATGCCGCAATCACGACCGTGTCTCCCTCGAACGACTGGACAGCGGCGGCCGGGACCACGATCGCGCTCGCGGTCCCCGCACCCTCGACCTCGGCCGAGGCAAACATCTCGGCCTTGAGGATCCCGCCCGTGGCGGCGATGGCCGCGTGCACCTCGACCGTGCGGGTGACACTGTCGACGGCGGGAAAGACGCGCGTCACCCGGGCGGTGAAGCGACGGTCCCCGGTGGCGGCCGTGGTGAACCGCACGGTGGCGCCCGGCGACACCGGGGATGCATCCGGAAGTTGGAGTACGAGGACCAGGCTCGAGGTGCGGCTCACGGTCACCAAGGGAGCGCCCACCAGCACCACGTTCCCGGGCTCGACGCTGCGGCCGGTGACCTGGCCGTCCATCGGGGCGCGGATCAACACCCAATGTTCGTCGTAGTCGGCCGGGAGGGCGTCGTGCCCGACCAGGTGCTCGACGAGTGCCTCGGACCGCTCCAGTTCGGCGGCCGCCGTGGCGAGCATCGCGTTGCCATCCGCCAACTCCGCACGGGCCCGTTCGAGGTCCGCCGCGGAGAGCGCCTTGAGGCCAAAGAGCCGCTCGGCTCGCTCGGCGGCGCTGGCGCGCAGGCGCTGCATGGATTGGGCACCCGCCACTCCTGCCTTGGCCTTCGCCAGCGACGCGCGGGCGTCCATGAGTTCGTGAGAGTGGATCGCCACGAGCACCTGCCCTCGCGTCACGCGATCTCCCGGGAGGACATAGACCTTGGTGACCCGTCCCTCGACGATCGACCCGATCGGCTCGGTTGCGGAGGGATCCAGGGTGATGCGCGCGGGGGCGGCGACGACGTCGTGCCAGGTGCCGCGCTCCACCCGCGCGGTCTCGAAGCCGGCGATACGCACGGTCTCGGCACTGAGGGCGGCCGTGTCGCTGGCGGCGGGGGCAGCCGCCGGGGTGGCGCTGTCCGCGGGGGGCGCGTCATCGCCGCACCCCAACGACAGGCCCAGGACCACGGGGAGAAGGCGTCGCATCTTAAGGCAGGAAGGGAAGTCCGGTGGCATGGAGCAGGTCGAGGCGTGCGAGGTGCGCGTCGTACGCCCACCTCGCGGCCGTCGCGCGCGTTTCTGCCCGCGCGCGCTGGGCCTCCAGCAGTTCGATCAACGATGTCGCGCCCTCGCGATACAGTGCCTCGGCGATCTGTGCGACTTCCGTGGCCCGCGTGTCCAGCGTGCTGGCGCCGTCGCGCCCGACGCCGCGGACGCCCTCCCAGGTCCCGAG
Organism: Gemmatimonadota bacterium; assembly: GCA_016794835.1. Lineage (GTDB taxonomy): Bacteria > Gemmatimonadota > Gemmatimonadetes > Gemmatimonadales > Gemmatimonadaceae > RBC101. Next base: position 2,689 of record JAEUJL010000645.1, read on the forward strand.
GGCCGCGGCGAGCTCTCCCCGGGCACGGGCGACGGCGTCGAGCTGCGCGGCGCGGGCCAGGAGCCACTCGCCGCGCGTGCGTTCGCGGGGGCCTTCGTTCCGGTTGAACATCGGCAACGGAACCAGGACACCGATCAGGCCGGTATTGAAGCCCCCGGTCCCCTTGTAGCCCCCGACGACGTTGACGTCACCCAGTCGCCCCCGCGATTCCGCTGCGGATCGACGTTCGGCCTCCTGCAGCGCGAGGTGCACCGCCCGGAGTTCGGGGCGGCGTTCGACCACGGTGGCCCACGCCGTGTCGGTGACGGCGTCGAGCGGGGGAGGGGTGAGCGGTGCGAGGGCCGGCAATTCCTCGGCTGGCATTCCCAGCAAGCGCGCCAGGTCCGCCGTCGCGCGTCGCGATTCGCTGGCGGCCGTGGCCGCGGCGATGCGAGCCCGGTCCGCCTCGAGGGCCCCGCGCATGGCGACCACCTCGGCCACCGCGCCCTCGCGAAACCGCTGCGAGTCAAACTCTGCCGTGCGGGTGCGTGCGTCACGCTCGGCGGTGGCGATGCGGGAGAGTTCGTGGGTGAGTGCGGCGCGCCAATAGGCGCGCAGGACCTCGATCTCGAGGGATCGCGCGGCCGCCGCGGAGTCGGCTTTTCCGCGGGCGCGGGCGACCCTGGCTGCCTGTCCGAGGGCTTGTCGTCGTCCGGTGAGGTCCACCGGCACCTGCAGCGTCGCGAAGATGTCCGGCTCGATCGCGCTCGTGAAGTTCTCCCGACGCCACTCGGCGATCGGGTTCGGCCAGGCGGCGTCCGTGCGGGCTCGGCCCGCTGTCACGTCGCGCAGCCCCGTCGCGACACCGGCGAGGGGGCCACGCGCGTGGGCCATGGCGACCGCACGTTCCGGCGTGAGCGGGTCCTGCCCAAGCGCGAGCGCGGGCGCGAGGGCGGCAGCGAAGAGGAGGCGAAGCGTCACCCCCACACGCTACCATGCGGACATGAACTGAGGTTAAATCAGGCCGGAAAGGTGGCCGTGAATCGCGCCCCGCCGAGGTCGGAGTCGTCCAGGGTCAGGGTGGCCCCGTGCGCCGCGGCGATCGACCGCGCGATGGCGAGCCCCAGCCCGGCGCCTTCGGGCGCGAGCTGGCGGGCCGTGCGTCCCCGGACGAACCGACCGAACACCGCCTCACGCTCTTCTGGCGGAATGCCGATCCCGGAATCCTCGACGACCAGGACGGCGCCGCCATTGGACGCGGGACGGGTCGTGACGCGGATCGTTCCGGCTTCCGGGGTATATCGGGAGGCGTTCTCGAGCAACACGGTGGCCAGGCGGTGGATCAGCTGCGGGTCGGCCTGGACGGGGGTCTCGGCGAGTGCGGTGACGTCGAGGTGTTGCCGCTTCTGCTGGGCGGTCCGGGCAAACCTCGACACGGCGTCCGAGACGGCATCATCGAGGAAGATGCCCGCCCGGTGCGCGGCCATGGCGCCACTGTCGGCGCGGGCGAGGTGCAACAGCTCGTCAATGGTATGCGCGGTGCGACGTAGCTCCGTGGCGACTTCGGCCAGCGCCTCCCGGTCCTCGGGGGAGGGGGGCTGGGCGGCGCGTTCCTCGACGGCGCCGAGGATGCGGGCGACCGGCGTGCGCAGCTCGTGCGCGGCGTCGGCCAGGAAGCGACGCTGTTCCTGCACGGCACGGTCCAGCCGGTCGAGGAGCGCATTGAAGGCGAGGCCCAGTCGCCCGAACTCATCGCCGGGATTGGCGACCGGGAGCCTGGCGCCGGATGTGTTCTGCAGTTTGTCAGCCGCGGCCGCCATCGTGCCGACGGGGGAGAGGGCCCGCCCGGTCATCCACCAGGCCACCAGGGCCGCCACGAGCGCGGCAATCGGGATCGCGAACAGGGTCACGCGGTCGATGTTGCGCTGTGCCGTGACGAGGTCGGCGGTGGAGATGGTGAGGCGCAGCTGCCACCCGGGGGCCAGCCGCGGCTCCAGCGGTTCCGCGCGGCGCACGAGTGGCGGGCGGGGCGTGGCGGCGGCCAGCGGTTGGCGCGCCGTGGCGAACATGGTGCCATCGGGACGCAGGAACTCGATGGCCATCCGCGCGAAGACCAGTTCGCCGGCCAGGTGGGAGACGGTGACCTCGACTTCTCGGTACTCGGCGAGTTCGGCCCGGAAGAACGAGCGCACGAGGGCGGCGGCGCCGGCGACGGCTGCCTCATGTTCGTTGCGCAGGGCGCGCTGGGCGAAGTGCCGCATGGCGAGCAGGGCGGCGAGGAGCAGGCTCAGGGTCGCCACGGCATACCAACTCGTCAGGCGGCGGCGGACTCCGGACTGGGTCATCGGCTCCCCAGTCGATAGCCGGCGCCGCGCATGGTGTGCAGGAGGGGCGGCTCGCCGGGCTGGTCGACCTTTCGCCGGACGCGCCCGATGTAGACATCGATCACGTTGCTGGCCGGGTCGTAGTTGTCGTCCCAGGCGTGCGCGCTGATCCGCTCGCGCGTGACGACCTCGCCGGCATGGCGCATGAGGTACTCGAGGACGAGGAACTCCTTGGCCGTGAGCGGGATACTGCGCTGGCCGCGGGTGCCGGTGCGGGTGGCCGTATCCAGGGTGAGGTCGGCCACCGAGAGCGTCACGGGCAGGAGCGGATCCGGCCGGCGGAGCACCGCGCGGAGCCGTGCCGCGAGCTCGCCTAACGCGTACGGCTTGACGAGATAGTCATCGGCCCCGAGGTCCAGCCCGGCGATGCGGTCGTCCACCCCATCGCGCGCGGTCGCCATCACGACGCGTGCCGTCGTGCCCCGCGCCCGGAGCCGCTGGCAGACCGCCTGCCCCTCCATGTCGGGAAGCCCGAGGTCCAGGACGACGGCGTCGTAGCCATTGATCGCTTCCAGCTCCAGCGCCTGCGCCCCGGTGCCGGCCACGTCCACGGCGAAGCCGGCTTGTCGCAGGAACTGCGTCGTGTGACGCGCGAGGGTCGGGTCGTCCTCGACGAGCAGCACGCGCATCAGCCACCAAAGACGCTCAGGGCCAGTTCCACCTTGCCGAAGGGTGCGGAAACCTGCACGCCCTGCACCGCGCCGCGCACCGCCTCGAACATCTCGCGGGCGATGGCGATCCCTTCCTGCACCGCGTGTTCGCGGGAGCGCTCGTTCGCCCGCCGCATGCGCGTGATCACCGCCTCCGGGACGACGACCCCGGGGACCTCGTTGGCGAGGAACTCGGCATTGCGCACGGACACCAACGGCCAGATGCCGGCGATGATCGGGATGCGCGGTTCGTCCATGCGGGCAAGGAAGTGCTCGAGCTGCGCGACGTCAAACACCGGCTGCGTGATAGCGTACTCGGCCCCGGCCTCGACCTTCCAGGCGAAGCGCCGACGTTCGAGGGCCGGATCCACGGCCGCCGGGTTCACCCCGACGCCAATGGCATAGCGGGTGGGCGCACCGATCGCATTGCCGCCGGGGTCGAGCCCGTGGTTGAGGTTGCGCACCAGGTTGGTCAGCCCGATCGCGTCGATGTCAAAGACGGCGGTCGCATCCGGGTAGGGTCCCATCTTGGGGGGATCCCCGGTGACCAACAGGATGTTGCGCAGGCCGATCGCGGAGCCTCCGAGGAGGTCGGAGAGCATGCCGAGCAGGTTGCGGTCACGGCACGCGTAGTGGCACACCGTCTCGAGGCCGACCTGCTGCTCGATGAGCACCGAGCACATCATGGCGCCCATCCGGCTCTGCGCCCGCGGGCCGTCCGGCACGTTGACCGCGTCCACGCCGGCGGTCTTCAGGGCCGTGCAGTCGGCGATCATGCGGCTCGCGTCCACCCCGCGCGGCGGCACGATCTCGACCGAGGTGACAAACTCCCCGCGGGC
>JAEUJL010000666.1 GCA_016794835.1 Gemmatimonadota bacterium
CCCGATCACCAACGACGTCGGGCACCCCAAGAGCTACTACGTCGACCGTGCCGTGGCCGAGGGGTTCGTGCTCGAGACGTGCATGTACTTCCCGTTCGTGACGGCGAAGAACCTCACCAGCTTCGGTCCCGAGCACAGCACGTTCATGCAGGCGTTCCCGCGGCTGCAGATGATCCTGGTGCTCGCGTGCGACAAGGCCGTGAAGGGCAACCGGATCACGGTGGACAAGGCGGGGAAGGCGGTGGTGCACTACAGCTTTACGCCCGCGGTGCGGCGATCCCTCGTGGCCGCCACGCGCGCGTCGACGCGCATCTTCTTCGCGGCTGGTGCGCAGCGCGTCCACTCGCCCCTCTCCGACCCCACGCTGATCGAGCGGACCGATGCCTATCGCATGGATGACCTGATCCGCGAGGAGTTCTTCCTGCCGGGTCGCGTCTCGATCGCCGCGGCCCACCTGATGGGGGGCTGCGCCATGGGCACCGGCGCGCGCGCGGTGACCGACTCGCGGGGGCGCGTCCGCGGCATCCCCTGGTTGCGCGTCGCCGACGCGTCCCTGTTCCCGGATTCGCTCGAGATCAATCCGTACCTGACGATCATGGCCCTCGCGGATCGTGTGGCGGAAGGAATCCGCGAGGACTGGGGATCACTCGCCTGAGCCTGCCTGGCGGGCCTCGACTTCCTGTCACTTCGCCATCACCGCGATGACCACCACACCCATCGTTGAATGCGACCGCGTCCATCCGGGGTTGCAGGTCGCGGACGTCCCAGCCGCCGTCGCGTTCTACACCGCCCGCCTGGGCTTCACCCTCGGCTTCACCTGGGGAGAGCCGGTCGGCTTTGCCGGCGTGAACCTGGGGAAGGTGCAGGTCTTCCTCGAAGGCACGCCCCCGCCCACCGCGCCATCGTCGGTGTTCTTCGTGGTCGAGCAGGTGGATGAACTCTTCGCCTTTCACGAGCAACAGGGCGTCGAGGTGCTCGTGCCGCCGGGCGATCGTGAGTACGGGCTACGCGACTACACCGTGCGCGACCCGTTTGGGCACCGGCTGACCTTTGGCCAGTACACCTTCCATGGCGGCGAGCCCGAACCGATCGAGCGCGTGGATGTGCCGGTGCGGCTCGAGAAGCGCCTGGCCGCCGTGTTGGCCGACCTGGCGGTGCACAAGCGCATGAGCCTGTCGAGCTGCCTGGAGGAAACCCTGCTCCACACGTTCGAGCCGCTCGGCGACGGTGTCGCGAGCCCGCACACACGCACGGACCTGCGGGTGATCCAGCAGCTCAAGGCGAAGCACGGCCTGAACTACGACTGCCACGCGAGCTACCGGTTCGTGGAACGCGACCCGACCTAGCCAGCTTACGGCTTGGGGGGCGGCGACTGCCAGAGCACGTGGGTGATCATCCAGCGCCCATCGAACTTCCCCATCAGCAGGTAGTCCATGCCCCACCAGGCGTTCACCCTCACGGCCGCCGTCTGGTCCTCCACCTCGAGGATCACGACCTCCTTCGGTGCCGTGGCCGGGGCAAAGTTCTTCCGCGTGCGCACGTTGCGGGTGAAATCCATGAACCCGGCCCACGTCATCTGGTTTCCCTGGTACGGCTTGTCGGCAGCGGGCTTGTAGAAGCCGTACTTGTAGACCTCCGGGCGGACGCTGCGCAGGTGCTTGGTGCTGTCACCCTCGTAGAACCCCTCGAGGTAGTCCATCGCGGCCCGACGCACCCCCTCGCGATCTGCCGGGGCCTGGGCGTGCAGCAGGACGGGGGCGAGGAGCAGGCAGGCGATCGATGGCAGTCGCACGAGGAATCTCGGGTTTTCGGGTGAGGCACAAAGATCGCCCGGCGAGCGGCACAGCGAGCGGTGGGCGTGACGACCCGCGATCGGGAGAGGGCCGGCCGTTGCGCCGCGCGCCGTCTCGCCGCACTTTCGCGCCAGTCTCCATATCTCCCTTCCATGCCCATCTCCACTCGCCTCACGGCCCTGTCGCTCGTCTGCTGCGTGGGATGTTCGAGCGCGCCCGCGGTCATGACGGCCGCCCACGAAGCTGCCCTCACTGACAGCGTCCGCACCTTCCTCAAGCAGCACCAGGAGTTCATGAGCGGGTATCCCGCCGGGCCGCAGGCGCAGCAGCTCGGCCTCAAGATCTACAGTGAGGATGTCTTTTACGGTGGCTCCGTCGGCGCGCCCGAGCCGGTCCTGGTTTCCGGCCGCAAGGAGATCCTCTTCGGCGCGCGACCGGACTGGCTCGGTGGCTTCAACTGGACCCCGGACTCGGTAGTCATCCGACCGCTCGCCCCGGGGGTCGCCAGCGTGACCGAGACCTATCGCGAGCAGTGGAGCGACACCGCCGGGCGCAGTGTGACCATCCGGGGGCTCATGATGATGGTGGTGAAGAACGGCGCGGACGGATGGCGCATCACGCACTTCCAGGCGTCGAACCCCGCCGAGCAGGAGACCACCCTGTTCAATTTTGCCAAGCGATACTTCCCGGTCCCGGGGAAGTAGGGGCTGACCTGGCACTCCGGCGTCCACGGGGACCGTTCCCTTCAGGTCATGCGTCCACACATCCGCAGCCTGTCTCGTCACCTCCTGGCCGCCGGGATCGCCTGCACGTCGATGCTGTCGGCGCAGGCACCACGAGAAGAGCGGGCACGCGTCGCCATCGATTCGATGATGCGGGAGCTGGTGGCGCGCAATCGCTTCCAGGGGGCAGTGGTCGTCGCGCGAGGGGACCAGGTGGTGTATCGCGGCGGATTTGGCTACGCCGATCGTGCAGCCGGTGTCCCGTTCACGCCGGACACTCCCACGGACGCGGCCTCGATCGCCAAGACCTTCACGGCCGCCGGGTTGCTCGAGCTTGCGCGGGAGGGACGGCTCCGGCTTGACGACCAGGTCACGCGGTGGCTGCCCGCCTTTCCCTACGCCGGTGTCCGGCTCCGCCACCTGCTCGTCCACGCCGTCGGGCTCCCCGACTACTCGTACTTCGACTCGCTGGCGTCGCCCGGTGATGTCCGGAGCAACGAGGGACACCTGGCCCTCCTCGCGCGCACCCGTCCCCCGCTGCCGTTTCGTACCGGGCATGGCTTTTCCTACGACAACCTGGCCTACGACCTGGCCGCGACCGTGATCGAACGCGTGTCGGGACAGCCGTATGCGGAGTTCATGGCCGCCCGCTTCTTTCGACCGCTGCAGCTCACCGCCTTCGTGCGCCCGGCGCGCTTCAGTGCGTGGAACGGCACCCGCACGCGCGGCTACCAGCGCACGACGGACGGCGTCACGGACCATGACGCCTACGACCTCGAGGGATTCTACGGCGCGGACAACATCTACCTGTCGGCCAACGACCTGCAGCGATGGGTCTCGGGGTATCGCGGCGTGCTCCGTCCACCGACCGTCCGGGCGGCCCTCGCACCGGGCCGGCTGGACGATGGCCGCCGCACCGGGATCACGCCAGGCAGCTGGTATTCCACCAACAACGGGCGCCAGCGCTACTACTCGGGCCACCACAATGGCTTCTTCAGCATCGCCTACATCGATGAAGCAGCGGGCATCAGCCTGGCCTGGGTCGCCAACGACGCCCCTCCGTTCTGGCTGCAGGTGGGCCTGACCCGGGCGCTGCTCGCCCTCATGGATGGCCGCCAGCCCGAGCCGCTGGTGCCCCGCGATCTCATGGCCTTTGCCGGCGACCCCTCCGGGAGTTATCAGGTGCCCGGCATCGGGACGATCGGGATCCACCGGCAGGGCGAGGCGATGACGGTCACCCTCGGTGGCGTGCGGTACGATGCCTTTCGCGTCGAACCGGGGCTGCAGTACGTGCCCGGCCTCGACGCCGCCCTGCGTTTCACCGGGTCCGGCGGAAGCCCGGTGCTCGAGTGGGACACCCAGCTCCGCCGCGTCAGCGCACCGCTCATCAATCCCAGGCGCCGCCCCCCCGCCCCGGCCGTCCCGCGGCGTCCCCCTGGCCCTCCGTCGACAGAATCGGTCGCGACCGGCGTCGACCGCTCCGCGCAGATGTCACCCCGGGTCCGGGGCCAGTAGGAGCGCCGATCTAGCGATCCGGCGTTCCCGGACGTATGTCGTTTTGGTTACGACGCCGTCCCAACACCCACCGGAGCGCCCATGTACTACCGGCTTCTCTCCGCCACCGTCCTGGCCCTCGGCGCTGCGCCGTGCCTCCTGGCCCAGGCTGCGGCGACCCCTGCTGCCCTCGTCAACCAAGCCGACGACCCCCTGCTGCGCGGCTTCCGCTGGCGCTCCATCGGCCCGGTGGGACAGGGCGGGCGCGTCAACGACATCGCTGTGGTCGAGGGGAATCCCACGACCTTCTACGTGGGGTTTGCCACGGGCGGCATCATGAAGACGGTGAACAACGGCACGACGTGGACCCCGATCTTCGATTCCTACTCGACCCACTCGGTCGGTGACATCGGGATCGCCCCGTCCAACCCGGAGATCATCTACGTGGGAACGGGCGAGCCCAACAACCGGCAGAGCTCGTCGTTCGGCGACGGGATGTACAAGACCACCGATGGCGGCAAGACCTTCACGCAGATCGGGCTGCGCGAGACGCAGTCGATCGCCCGCGTCATCGTGCACCCGCGCGACCCGAACACGGTCTGGGTCGCGGCCGTGGGTCACCTCTTCGGCCCCAACGCCGAGCGTGGGGTCTACAAGACGACAGACGGCGGCCGGACCTGGAACAAGGTGTTGTACTTCGACGAGAACACCGGCGCCACGGACCTCATCATCCATCCGCGCGACCCCAACATCCTCTTTGCAGCGATGTACACGCGCCGCCGCACGTCGTGGGGCTTTGCGTCCGGTGGGCCGGACAATGGGATCTATCGCAGCACCAATGGCGGACAGACCTGGTCCAAGGTGTCCGGCAACGGACTGCCGCGCGGCGTGACGGGGCGCATTGCCCTCGACTGGTCGCGCTCGAACCCCAACGTGATCTACGCCCAGATGGAAGTGGGCCCCAGCGGTGAGCCGATCCAGGCCGGCGCACGCTCGACGGGCGCGCAAGGCGGGGGAGGTGGCGGCGGTGGTGGCGGCGGCGGCTTTGGCAACCAGGCCAACCTGCCTCCGGACGACCAGGTCAGCGGCATCTGGCGCTCCAACGACGGGGGACGCAGCTGGCAGTTCCGCAGCAACGAGAACCAGCGCCCCATGTACTTCTCGCAGATTCGCGTCGACCCGAACAATGAGGATATCGTCTTTGTCGGGGGGGTGAACGCCCAGAAGTCGACCGACGGGGCGAAGACCTTCCGCGGCTTGCAGGGGATGGGACACGTGGATCACCACGCGATCTGGATCGACCCGGCCAACAGCCAGCATGTGATGTATGGCAACGACGGCTCGATCGACATCTCGTACGACGGCGGTGCCACCTGGGAAGCCCCGCGCAACTGGGCGATGGGCCAGCCGTACCACGCCTCGGTGGACATGAAGCGCCCGTACACGGTCTGCACCGGGTTGCAGGACAACGGATCGTGGTGTGGCCCCAGCTCGGTGCGCTCGGGGCCGATCCTGCTGCAGGATTGGTATCGCGTCGGCGGCGGCGACGGGTTCTACACGCAGGTGGACCCGACCGACCCGAACATCATGTACTCGGAGTCGCAGAACGGGAACATCAATCGACTCGACCTGCGGCTGGGGACGTCGACGAGCATCCGTCCACGGGCACCGCAGCGCGGCCCGGACGGCGGCGTGAACTTCGGCGGCCCCGGTGGTGGGGCGCCGAACGTCTTTCCGCCGCTGGAGCCCGGCTCGGTGTTGCGCTGGAACTGGAACACGCCGATCCAGATCTCCCCGCACGACGCGTCGACGATCATCACGGGAGCGAACCGGCTCTTCATCTCGCGCGACAAGGGCCAGACCTGGTGGACGAGCGGCGAACTCACGAAGTCCATCAACCGCGACGACCGCGAGATTATGGGGTTGAAGGGGTCACGTCCCTCCTGCAACCGCCAGCGCGCCGGAACCTGCATCAACGCCAAGAACGACGGCGTCTCGTTCTACGGCACCATCATCACCGTGGCGCAGTCGCACATCG
>JAEUJL010000676.1 GCA_016794835.1 Gemmatimonadota bacterium
CCGGCGGGACGACCGGGCGCCGCCGTCTCACCCGGACGCGCATTGAAGCGGTCGTAGCTGCTTGCGGGAGTTGGACCACCAGCCCCTGTCGCCCCGCCACCAAACGCCTGCATCATCTGGCTCATGTCACCGCCCTCGATCATGCGCCGGAAGTTGCGAAGCGCGGTCGAGTCCATCCCGCCCTTCGCGAGCGAGTCGAAGACGAAGTTGCGGCGGTTGACGGCATTCGCCGAGTCGCGCTTCTGGGACGGTGACAGCGGCTTCGGCGCCGGCGCCTTGCCGCGAAAATCCCAGGTGACCTTGTGCACGCCGAGCCCCGAGGGGCCGGTGAGCGAGCGCAGCGTGTCCCCCGTGACATCCTGGATCACCACGCGCGTGGGGGAGTTCCCGCGCGTCGTGAGCCGGAAGGTGATTTCCGCGCCGTAGGTAGGCACGGCCATGGCAAACCACTGCTGCCCGTACGACGCGCCACCCGGTCCCTGGCCCTCATAGACCTGCTCCCCCCACTGCTGGGCGACCTTGGGCTCGAACAGGTGCACGTCGTTCGCGGCCACCGTGGCATTGAGCTGTTGCAGCGGCGCGATGTCGACGATCCACGCGGCCCGTCCATGCGTGGCGGCGATCAGCTCGCGCTCCCGGGGATGGATCTTGAGGTCATTCACCGGGACGGTCGGGAGTCCGGTCATGAACTTCTGCCAGCTGCGGCCCATGTTCGCCGAGACAAACACCCCGACGTCCGTGCCGACAAAGAGCAGGTTGGGGTTCACCGGGTCCTGCTTGATCACGTGCACGAAGTCAGGCCCACCGGTCGGGAGGTTGGCGGCAATCGAGGTGAAGCTCTTCCCGCCGTCCCGCGTCATGTAGACGTATGGGGCGAAGTCCCCCGTGCGGTGGTGATCGAACGTCACGAAGAAGGTCGACGAGTCGTGCGCGCTGGGCTCGATCTCCGACACGTACGCATTGGCCGGCAGTCCCGGGAAGTTCCGCGAATGTTCCTCCCAGCTGCCGCCATCATTGCGCGTGCTCCACACGCGGCCGTCGTCGGTGCCCGCGTACAGCAATCCGGGCCGCAGCGGTGACTCGGCGAGCGACACGATCGTGCCATAGGTCTCGGCGCCCGTGTTGTCCGGCGTGATGCCACCCGTCGTGCGCGTGGAGACGCGGATCTTCATCGTGTCGGCGTACGAGAGGTCCGGTGAAATGGCGAACATCTCGTCGCCGCGCTTGGTCGACTTCATCACGCGGTTGGCGCCCATGTAGAGCGTGGTGTTGCTGTGCGGCGAGATGATGAACGGCGTATTCCAGTTCCAGCGCAGGTCGAGCGCCGCCGAGTCGGCCTTCTGGCGTGCCTTGAGCTCGGCGATACGCTTCTTCAGCTGGGAGCTTTCCGGCACCATCGTGTCGCCGCGCGCGACGATGATCGAGTCCTCCCACATCATCCAGGTGGTCCGCCAGTTGGGCTTGGCGAGGGCGGTGCGCTCGCCCGTGGCCATGTTCACCCGCCCGATGTTGCCCCCCTGGCTCTCCGAGTAGACCGTGTTGGGGTCCGTCGGGTCCTGCTGCGTGACGAAGCCATCGCCCCCGCCGACCACCTTCCACATCGCGTTGGTGATCACCCCGCTCTTGCGCCGGCTGGGACCGCACCACGACCCGTTGTCCTGCAGCCCGACACAGATGTTGTAGGGCACCGCCATGTCAAACGACACGTTGTACGGTTGCGAGATGGCAAAGGTGTTCGGGAAGGTGTAATTCCCGCCCTGGTCGAAGGTGATGCCGATCCCTCCGTCGTTGCCGACGACCATCCGGTCGGGGTCCACCGGGTCGATCCACATGGCATGATGGTCGACGTGGAGCCCCACCGTGGCGTTCATCGCCGTCTTGCCGCCGTCGTTGGAGACCTTCACCGGGGTGGACGACCAGTAGACGCGGTTCGGGTTCTTCGGGTGGACGCGGACCTGCGAGTAATAGAAGGGGCGGGTATTGTCGGTCGCCGTGCGCGTCCAGGTCTTGCCGCCATCTTCCGATCGGTAGAGTCCGGAGGGACGAACCTGCGCCGGCTTCTTGGGCGGCGGCTGCTGGCCACGGCCGACCTTGGGCGTCGGGTTCGGCATCGTGTCCGCCTCCACCATCGTGTAGATCACGTTGGGGTTGGACGCCGAGATGCTGATGGAGATGCGCCCCTTGGTCGACTCGGGGAAGCCACCGCCCTTCACCTCGGTCCAGGTGGCGCCGGCGTCCGTGGACTTCCAGAGCCCCGAACCGGGTCCGCCGGACTGCAGGAAGTACGGCCCGCGCACCCGCTCCCAGCTGGCGGCCCAGACGACATTCGGGTCGGAGGGATCGAGCGCCACATCGACCACTCCCGCCTTGTCCGAGATGAACTTCACCAGCTCCCAGGTCGTGCCCCCGTCCACGGTCTTGTAGAGGCCGCGCTCCTTGTTTGCGTTCCAGATGGCGCCTAACGCGGCGACGTAGACGATGTTCGGGTTGGTCGGGTGGACCACGATCCGCCCGATCGCCTGCGTCTTCTCCAGGCCCATGAGGGTCCAGGTCACCCCGCCGTCGGTCGACTTGTAGACGCCACCCCCCGGCGAGATGGAATTGCGCGAGTTGGGCTCCCCGGTGCCGGCCCACACCTGCATCGTGTCACTGGGGGCAATGGCGAGGTCCCCCATCGAGATGACGCGCTGGGTGTCGAAGACGGGGCGGAAGGTCACCCCGTTGTTCGTCGTCTTCCAGATCCCGCCCGCGGCCGCCGCGACGAAGAAGGTCTTGGAGGGACTCGGGATCCCTTCCACGTCGGCCACGCGACCGCTCGTGTTCGCCGGGCCAACCTGCCGCCAGCGCAACGCCGCAAGGGTGAGGGAGTCGTATTCGTAGCCCTGCGCGCCGAGCGCGAGGGGCGCCGCGAGGGCGGCCAGGAAAAGTCGTCGCATGGACGGGGGTGGGGTGAAGGCTGCCGGGAACCTAGGCGCCGACCGCTGTCGCTACCACCCGGTTCGCCGCGTCCCTCGCTTCCCGGTCCGCAGCTGAGGTGAGAACGACACTGGGCCCCGGATCAAGTCCGGGGCGCGTGCGTCGCACGCATCTGCCGGCGGAACGACACTGGGTCCCGGATCAAGTCCGGGGCGCGTGCTTCGCACGCGTCTGCCGTCTCCGGTCCTAGTTCACCACCCGCACCACCTTCATCATCCCGTGCCCCACGTGCGACCGACGCGACAACGGGTTGTACAGGGTGCAGAGCAGGACGTACTCACCTGGCAGGAAGTCCACCGTGATGTTGATCGATTGGTCGGCCTCGAGCTCCGTCGTGCCCCCGACCGCCTCGAACGGTGGTGCGCCGCGAGGCTCGCTCACCCAACTCGCAGCCTGTTCCGGCGTGCGACCCGGCAGGAGGCGGACGATCCAGACGTTGTGCTCCAGCCGGCCGGCGTTCTCCACCTTGATCGTGCGCCGACCCGCGAACAGCGGACCGTCGACCGTGAAGTTCCACTCGAACAGGCGCATGGCGATCTCCGCCGCCGGAAGGGTCACCGGCCGCAGCGGACCCACCCCCGCCGTGACGGTGAGTTCCTTCACGATCCCGTCCGGGAACGGCTGCCGCAGGCTGGGGGTGCCGGCGAAGACGCACGACAACACGTAGTTCCCGCGTTCCAGCACCAGGGTCGCCGACGACACGCCTCCGGGGCTCGCCGGTGCCGGTCCACCAAGGGCCCGGAGCCACGGCACGTTGCGGTCGTTGGTCAGCACCAGGTCGCGGACCTCGGCGAGCGGGGTGATCCGATCGCGCCGGATGAACTCGACGTGCCGCAGCGTGCCGCCG